>CAJQOK010000025.1 GCA_905479905.1 uncultured Aliterella sp. | reverse complement strand
GTGCCATAATTCATCCCATACTGCTCCATGAGCGGCTAGAAGGGTTGCATAACTCTTAAAACTTGCTAAATGCTGCGAGGCTATTAGAGCAGGCTCCGAAACCTGCCTTGAAGTAAAGACTGTAACTATCTTTTCTAAAGTAGTAGTTTGTCCTTTTTGGGCGGTAAATTTGGTTTGTAAGTTAGCTGCTATCTCTATATCAGCTTCGCAACTTAGTTTTGTCGCTATACCTAGTTCAATCCCAGACTTCAAACAGCGCAGTTGTACCCAATCGCTATTACCCGCGACTCCTTCGTTTAATAACTCCCAGTGTTTTACGCCTTGGTTGTCAGGGTAAGTGCTGAGACTAGCATCTACTTCGATTATCCCCGTAAAATCTATGGGCGTAACCGAGCATCGCAGTATCAATAAATGCTCGTCTGCCATGCTTGCTAGGCGTTCAAAGTGCAACTTGACTGTATTGCCTGCGGGACTGCGCCACAGCACGTAACGGCTTAATATGCCCCAGTGCAAGTCTAATTTGCGGGAGTATTCTAACACTTCGCCTTGAGCTAGGCTAAAAACTTCCCCAGCGATCGCAATTTGTAATTGTAGCCAGTCAGGACAATTTACTAACTCTGTATAAACTACCGGAACATCATCGTACACGCCATGAATAAATGTTGTCGCGTTTGCGCCGGGATAGCCTTCTTCAAAAGTGCCGCGAGTTGCTAAGTAGCCGTTTCCAATCGTAAACAGCGTTTCTTTATAATGTAATTCGGCAGGCAAAAATTCTGTTTCAATGACGTTCCAAGCGTTTCTGTCCATGACTTGCCCTTCTCACAACCGTAATTTTTTTAGTGGGTGAATTGCTTTATTTAGCATTCCCTCGAAGCTAAACTATTTGGCTATTGTTGCAAAAACTTTACAAAACGCAGCAAAGTAGGTTTTAAGATTTTCACCTATACCTATGCTTCAATGACTACGCGCAGATTTCCGCGTTTTCTCGCAACCCGACAAGCGGTAGTGCGCCCAGAACGTTCAAATTCTAAGTCAAGGATGGTATTACCAACGCGCAAGTTGTGTAACGACAACTGATTGATTGATTCTGGTAGCGCCGGATCGATAATTCACAAACAGTTATTTGCAGCATCCGGCACTAAATTTACCATCATATGCAACAACTGGAAGATACTTCCAGTAGCCCACGCTTGGGGAGTACAAGCAACAGGGTACTGTACGGGGGTATTGTTGCCATTACGCTGGTAGCCGCAAAACAATTCTGGGGGACGCTGGTAAGATTGTGCTAAAGTCATGTCTAGCAAGCCTTGAGAGACTTCTAAAGCTTGTTCGGCAAGTCCCAAACTTCGCAATCCCATCGCAATTATAGAATTATCGTGTGGCCAGACAGATCCGATATGATAGCCCATCGGGTTGTAGGCTGGAGACAAACTACTCAATGTCCGAATCCCCCAGCCGTTGAACATATCCGGCGCTAGGAGTCTTTCGGCGACACTACTTGCGCGATCACTCGTAAGAATACCCAAATGCAAACAGTGACCGGGATTTGATGTAATACTATCTACTTGGTTTCCTTCGCCATCTAAGGCCAAAGCACAAAAATGTTGATCTTCCATCCAGAAGTCACGGTTAAATCGGGCTTTAAGTTCTCTAGCTTCTTCTAGCCAGCGATCGCTTAAATCGATCCGCTTTTTCATTCGGGCAATTTCTGCTAACCTAATTTTGGCAGCATAGGTATAACCTTGCACCTCAGATAGGATAATTGGCCCAGTTGCAAGTTCGCCTTTACGGTTGACAATACAGTCTCCAGAATCTTTCCAGCCTTGGTTAGCAAGTCCGCGCCGCGATTTGCGAATATAGCCAAGATAGCCAGTTTCCTTACTATTGCGATCAATCCAATCCATTGCGGCAATTGCATTTACCCACAACTTGTCTAAGGTTTCTTTGTCGTAAGTCCAGGCGTAATACTCGGCGTACAACATCAACCACAAAGGAGTAGCGTCAATGGTTCCGTAGTAAGGAGTATGGGGAATTTCTTGACAACGCGCCATTTCTCCTTGGCGCAACTCGTGCAGAATTTTACCGGCTTCTTCTTCGCGCCACTCGTCTTCTACTTTGCCTTGGTAGAGTGCTAACAGGGTTAAAGTTTCTTTGGCAATTTGCGGGTTCAGCATCAAAGTCTGAGAAGCAGTAATCAACGAATCTCTGCCAAATAATGTTGAATACCAAGGTACTCCGGCGGCTACAGTTTTATGTTCGCCAAAGGTTTGACGCAACAAATATAAGTCTTGTTCGGCTCTGTCAATTACGCGGTTAAAAGTTGCTTTGTCAGAGCGTATCTGCGTAATTTGTTCGCCCCAGTGCTGTTCTTCTGAATATTCTGCCGCTTTAGCTTGTCGTAGAGTTGCTGGAGCGTTGGTAATTGTCGATGCGGAGCTATTATTTAGCAGCATTTGCAATCGATAACCCAACTTTTGCGTTTCGTGGGAACCTAGCTCAATTTGCCACAACGCTGTATAACCTTTAAATTCATCGGGGGTGCGATGCTGAAACTCAATAACTGATTGCATCAAAGATTTATCTAACCCTTGGTACGCAAGCCTCAGCGCTTTTGGGTGGCGTAGAGTGTCTTCTTCGGTGTTTGGGGCAAATTCTCTTAATAGTTTTCCTTGTTTTTCCCGGTGAGTGCCTCTAATTTCAAATAAATCAACAAAATCAGAGTTAAAACTAATACTAATTTCAAAGCTGATGGGGATTGTACTGTAATTTGAAACTTCTATTTCTTCAAACAACGCTCCACTAACAGCAATTTCGCGGCGAATTCCTAGAGTGTCTGGTTTTAAACGATCTTCGATGTGCGGATTTGTACAGAGAATTGATAGCAAAAATCCTTTTTCGGCGGTACTGCTGAGTAATACCGGACTTCTTCCTTCTATTTGCAACTCTAACCGACTTAAAAATCTAGTATCGTTGCAAAATAGCCCCATACTAGCGGTGCGATCGTCCATCAAACAGCCCGAAATATTGCCTAGAGTATCTGTAACTAAAAATATATCGTCATCTTTAATTGTCAATGTTGGCTGCGGTCGTTCGCTGATTACACAGGGCCACTCAGTAATCGGTGCTTCTTGAGCAGGTATAAAAGATATCCCGTCCGCAGTAATTTTGTCTGGTGTCATGAGCGTATCTGCTGTCATTGCCAAGATTTCCGCTTTCTAGGGTTTGTTTTTATTTCGCTGCCAAAGATTGGTCTTTGCTGTAAACTGTATAA
>CAJQOK010000024.1 GCA_905479905.1 uncultured Aliterella sp. | reverse complement strand
ATTTTTTATTTGTCTAGATACAACACAATCGTGCATCAAGTCAAAAGTAGCTTGATGTTTTTTTAATCAGTCATTTACCATTACAAAATTCATGCAAATTGACGATCGGATGATTACTCAAGCTGAGTATGCAAAAACCTTACGACCATTTCTTCCTGCTAAGGCTTTTGAAAAAGATCCGAGTAAAATCTTCGTTTTACTATTGAATATAGCCGTATTAATTTGCGGTTGGGCGATCGCATCGCAGCTAAATAATTGGCCCTTATACTTGTTGTGGCTTTATCTACCAATAGCTGTAGTCATGGGAAATAGTGTAATTGTCTTACTATTTACGTCTCATAACATCATGCACGGCAGCGTAATTAAAAATAATCGTTTAATCCACATTCTAAGTTTGTTGGGATTAACAATGTTATGGATGCCACCGACAATGTGGAAAGCAGTACATAACCAAGAACATCATAGCAAAACCAACTCCTTAGCCGATCCTGATCGCAATTACTTATACCAGCAACCTAAAACTTGGGGGAAATGGATTCAAAACCTATTTGTACCTTCTTTTGCCGTAAATCCGCTATTTCTAACTGTGGGAATGGCTACAGCTTGGGGAGTCCATACTTTTCGTAATTTGACTTCGGTATTGTTATTTAATCAAGAAACTGCGGATTATGTTCCCGCCGCTTTTTCGCGCAGTCCTAAAAAGCGTGTAGAAATATTTGGCGAACTTTTGGTAATGTTATCGCTACATTTTTGTATTATTGCCTTCCTGCAATTTTCGCCTTTAAAACTTGTACTTGGCTACTTTCTACCTATCGGGATTGGCTACGCGGGATTGATGTTTTATATCTATACAAATCATATGCTTTGCCGCATGACAACAATTAACGATCCATTGATAAATAGTATTTCTTTGCGGGTTCCTAAGATATTTGATAAGTTGCATTTAAACTTCTCTTATCATACCGAACATCATATTTTTCCTGGTATAAACTCTGATTATTATCCCCTGGTGCAAGAGTTAATACAAGTTCATTATCCCGGACGGATGAATTTATTAGATGCTGGCGATGCCTGGAATTTACTAATGGAAACTCCCCGCCACTACAAAGATGAAAATACTTTTACCGATTGGTCAGGAAAAAATACTGTTACTTGTCCGCTTAATCAAAAATAGTAAGTAAAGAGTGTTTTGAAAGCTTTTCGGTCAGTAGTCAGCTATCGAGATCCACCTTATTCCCCCTTAAAAAGGGGGAATAATAAATATTTACTCCCAGTTTCAGCAACGACAACAGTGTCAGGTTTTAATACCTTAAAAAGGCGAACTTAGAAACAAATATTTTCCCCCTTTTTGAAGGGGAGTCAAAAAGCGGTGTAGCTGAACCTGACCGCTTTGTTGACGTGGGTTAGGGGGGATCTCCAAGTATTTTATTGTGACCGATCGCAATTATTTTTCATCTAAGTTGATTAATGCAGCTTGGTTACGGCGATCAGATGATGGTTTTGTATACCAGTAAGCCCAAGCAATTAGCACTGCTTGAAGCGGTAAACGGATCGCTTGAAATACGGGTGAATCGGGAACGTTCTCAAGATGGATGCGATTAACTGCCATATTAATATTTGCGGGGAAAACCGCGATAAATAGCGCAATTAAGCCCCAGGCGGCGGCACGGCTAACATTTGGGACTAATAGCCCAATTCCGCCCAATATTTCAAAAACTCCACTGATATAGACTAATGCTAGAGGATCAGGAAGTTGGGGCGGGACAATTTTTACAAAAGGATCGGGGATGGCAAAGTGAAGAATACCAACGATGATAATTGATATTGCCAGGATTACCCGCAAAATTTCCTTGTACTTGTTCATAGTTTAATCAGGGTAAATTTAACTGCGACTTGTCAGAACGAGAACGTCCATCACCATCAGAATTTTCGGTAATTAAATCAATAGTATCTTTGGCAAAAGGATTGTGAAAAAAAGATCCTGTCTGCGGTGGTAGGCGCGGATCGACAACAATTTCTGCCAAACTTTTAACAACACCCGTTAGAGGAATTGCTAATATGACACCTAATATGCCGCCAATTTGAGCGCCTAATAGGATTGAAATAAAAATAATTACTGGCGATAAACCTGTAAGATTTCCCATAATGCGGGGCGCAACTAAATTATCTTTTACCTGTTGAATGGCGATCGCAGTTCCCAATACTTGCAAAGCCAGCCACCAGTCAATAAAAGCAACAACTACTGTAACGATCGCAATTCCTAAAGTTGCACCAATAAAAGGGACAACTTCTAGTAAGCCAATAACTACAGCAAATAACAGGAAAAATGGCACTTTTAGCAGCCAAAACGCCAAAGCAAGAGTAGTTGCCATAAATAAGCCTAAAAGCAATTGACCAGAGACAAACCTTTGTAAGTTGCGCCGCAATGCTTCCGTTAAGCCACTACGAATTTTGGGAGAAAATACCCCCGTAATAGTTAGCCACAGCTTTTCGCCATCAATCAGCATATAGAAAGCGATTACTAGGATTAAAATTAAGTCTAAAACCCAGTTAAAAGTCCCAATAACCAAGCCAAAACCTGTAGATGCGATCGCTTCTGCTTGAGTTTGTACCCGATCTAATAGCTGTGATGCCAATATTCGCACGTCAAAGGGTAAATTATGTTCCACACTCCAATCTTGAAAGGCGGTAAGTTGGTCTTGTCCCCCTTCTAGCAAAGAAGGTAAGTTGGTCACAAGTTGCCTAGCTTGGTTAAATACAGGAGGTACGACAGTTAAGGCAATAACTACAATTGTTACTCCTGCAAGCAAGTAGACGAGTAAAGCGGCAAAACCACGAGGCAAAAAGCGACTCAACGCCGCTACAGCGTAGTTGAGCAAAAAAGCAATTAATCCTGCCGTAATTAAAATACTCAGCAACTCGCCTACATATTTCAAAGCGCTAAGTGTCGCCCATCCTGTCGCTAGGATTAGCAGCCAAGTAAATAAAGACTGTTGCAGAGGCGTAAAAGTTCGATTCATAGGGATGAGACAGGTAAATAATTTTGAATTAGGCAGTTTTTTGAAATCAACTCAAAATTATTCAGCTTTGGGATCGTACGTAGAAGCAACGTACAATTCTTTTAACTGCTTGTCGTCTACACCTGAAGGCGCATCTGTCAATAAGCAACTAGCTTGCTGAGTTTTGGGAAAAGCAATTACATCACGAATTGACTCCTCACCAGCTAATAACATTACTAACCGATCTAAGCCGTAAGCAATGCCTCCGTGAGGTGGAGTTCCGTATTCAAAGGCTTCTAGCAAGAAGCCAAATTTACTATTAGCTTCTGCTTTTGTTAACCCAATGGCTGCAAATACTTGTTCTTGAATTTCTTTTTTATAAATCCGCAAACTACCGCCGCCAATTTCAAAGCCGTTGAATATCAAGTCGTAAGCTTGCGCCCTTGCAGTTTTTAGATCGTGCAAATCGTCAGGATGGGGAGCAGTAAAGGGGTGATGCAGGGCTTCTAAACGCTTCTCGTTCCCATTCCATTCAAACATCGGGAAATCTGTCACCCACAGCAAGTTGATTTTGTCAGGATTGATTAAATTTAACTCTAGAGCGAGCGCACTTCTCAAGCGATCAAGGGTTTTATTGACGATTTCGACTTTATCTGCCGCAAATAACATCAAATCCCCAGCTTTTGCCCCTGTACGGCTAAGTAATTCTTGTTTTTGCTCTGGGCTTAAA
>CAJQOK010000023.1 GCA_905479905.1 uncultured Aliterella sp. | reverse complement strand
AGAATTAGGCATTGTCCCCATGAAGTTTGAACACGCTTTTTACTGCACTCGCACTGAGTCAATGGCGACAACAAAAACTAGCCCAAGCACCCCCTCGGAGAGGATTCATTTATCGGGGACAAAAGTTAGAGAAATGTTGCGCCGGGGCGAACTTCCACCGCCTCAATTTTCTCGCCCAGAAGTAGCCGCCGAATTAATTAAGTCAATGCGACTTTCTGTAGAAGCTTGACTAGCGATGATGATTTGACAGAAGAAGCGATCGCGCTATTGTTGCATCTTTCTACTCGTCAAATCACAACCATTCTCTGGTTATCTGTGGCTCGAATTAGTAGTTAAATCGACAGCGATTAAATAATATACTGAAAAGCTGTTAGTAGCTAAGTTAGCAGAATTGTTACAGCAAAAATCTGTATGCAATAAAAGATTAATGAATTGCTCGTCCCACCACAGTATTTTTATGACTTCTGAAATTCAGTTTCTCATGTGCGCCCCCGATCATTACGATGTGGATTATGTAATCAATCCCTGGATGGAAGGGAATATTCATAAACCATCGCGCGATCGCGCGGTGGAACAATGGGAAAAATTACACCACGTCCTTGCAGGTAATGCCATTGTAGACCTAGTTAAACCGCAACTCGGCGTACCAGATATGGTATTTACAGCAAATGCGGGACTGGTTTTAGGAGAAAACGTAGTTCTCAGCCGTTTCTTTCACAAAGAGCGCCAAGGCGAAGAACCTTACTTTAAAAAGTGGTTTGAGGAAAAGGGTTACACTGTCTACGAATTGCCCAAAGACTTACCTTTTGAAGGCGCTGGCGACGCTTTATTAGACCGAGAAGGGCGCTGGTTGTGGGCGGGGTACGGCTTTCGCTCAGAACTTGATTCCCACCCTTATTTAGCAAAATGGCTAGATATTGAAGTATTATCTCTGCGATTGATGGACGAGCGATTTTATCATTTAGATACTTGCTTTTGTCCGCTTAGTGGTGGCTATTTGCTGTATTACCCCGCCGCTTTTGATGCCTATTCTAACCGCGTGATTGAAATGCGCGTACCCGAAGAAAAGCGGATACCTATTGATGAAGCTGACGCGGTAAATTTTGCCTGTAATTCCGTAAATATCGATTCTATCGTCGTCATGAATAAAGCCAGCACTGCTTTAAAAGAGCGACTGACGACGGCGGGATTTAGAGTAATGGAAACGCCATTATCAGAATTTCTCAAAGCTGGCGGTGCGGCGAAGTGCTTGACACTGCGAGTAACAGAACCTGTAAGAGCAGAAGTTAGCGCCAATGTATCGGTAGAAAGCCGCACCATTAGGTTAGAAGGACATTTGCTCGATTCGGGATTAATCAATCAAGCTTTGGATTTAGTCGTAGAAAGTGGCGGTAGTTTTAAAGTCCTCAATTTTAATTTGGGAGAACAAAGACAAAGCACTTCCGCCGCCGAAGTCAAGGTATCTGCGCCTTCCCATGAAGTAATGGAAGGGATTTTATCGCAACTAATCGATTTAGGAGCGGTAGATTTACCCCAAGATGAGCGCGACGCAAAATTAGAACCTGTAGTTCAAACTGGAGTATCGCCGGATGATTTCTATGTCACAACTATCTATCCCACAGAAGTAAGAATTGATGGCGAGTGGATAAAAGTTCAATCTCAACGCATGGATGGCGCAGTAGCTGTAAAGCGAACTCCCACAGAAATAATTGCTCGGTGTAAACTGTTGCGCGATTTAGAAGTCGGCGAACAGGTAGTAGTAGATGTATTAGGTATCCGCACTATCCGTAAACCCGAAGTACGAGAACAACGCAATACTCAAGAATTTAGCTTCATGTCGGCGGGAGTTTCTAGCGAACGTCGGGTAGAACTTGTAGTAGAACAAGTAGCGTGGGAATTGCGCCAAATCCGCGATCAAGGGGGCAAAGTAGTTGTCACGGCGGGGCCTGTAGTCATTCATACCGGGGGCGGGGAACATTTAGCTAGATTGGTGCGTGAGGGCTACGTGCAAGCGCTGCTAGGGGGAAATGCGATCGCAGTCCACGATATGGAACAAAACCTAATGGGTACTTCTTTGGGTGTGGATATGAAGCGCGGAGTAAGCGTGCGCGGTGGTCATCGTCACCATTTGAAGGTAATTAACAATGTCCGTCGTTATGGCAGTATTGCTAAAGCTGTAGAAAAAGGTGTTTTGACAAGTGGTGTGATGTACGAGTGCGTAAAACACAATATTCCTTTCTCTTTGGCGGGTTCTATCCGCGATGATGGCCCATTGCCAGATACGCAGATGGATTTGATTAAGGCTCAAGAAGATTACGCAAAGTTGCTAGTGGGCGCAGATATGGTACTAATGTTGTCTTCAATGCTGCACTCGATTGGCGTAGGAAATATGACGGCGGCGGGGGTAAAAATGGTCTGTGTAGATATTAACCCGGCGGTAGTAACCAAATTAAGCGATCGCGGTTCGGTAGAATCGGTTGGTGTCGTTACAGACGTTGGTTTATTCCTCAGTCTATTAGTCCAGCAGTTAGATAAGCTCACAAGTCCTTATCAATCTTCTGGTGTAAGCGTATAGAGTCACTTCGGTGAAGACAAGGTAAGGAAATTGCTTCCTTTACCTTGTTTGATCGGTGGTAGCTGGGTATTTAGCGCCAGTCAACCGTGCGATCGCGCCACCAAGCAGATTGATAAAATTTCCAAAAAAGCTACTTTGTAGCAGGGAATTTACTTTTTTTGATCAATGCCACACCAGTCATTTTTGCAACTCAGTCAGGGGTGTTAGCGCTCAAAGTAAAGTTCTGCGCCATTGCCTTCAACTAAACAAAAGCCTACTTTGGTGAGCATATCTTTAACAAACTGAATTTGCTCAGACGTTAAGATCCAACTATGAACTTCAATCATTAGCTTTTTGATATTATGAAAATCAGCATATTTAACGAATTCATATTCTCCACCCTCAATATCAAGCAACAAAAATGTGGGATTAATTTCTCTGACTTTCTCGTTAAAACTTATGACTGGTACTGTAATTGGTTTTGCTCCTGGAGCTTTATTAAAAATTGAGCTAGCCCAAAAGTCATTAGCTACATAAAAAGTGCTAGAGCCAGGATGCTCTCCAACCAAGCCCATCTCCAATTTTGGAGCAACTTGATTAAGTGTATAATTAGTCTTTATTGGGCGTTCAAGCGCTGGGTTTGCCTCAAAAGTAAAGACTTTATCATCACCAATTTGTTTAGCACAATAAGTAGACAGCAGTCCTAAACCCGTACCAACCTCCATGACAATATCGTCTGGACTTAACCTATTTGTGACTAATTGCAGTTCAGAGGTTTCATAATAGCCATCAAAAATTGCACTACGCATTACATTAGAAGCCATTAAAGGAACTTTAATCTTTATTCCTTCAATATCAACAGTAGAGGGTCGAATGTAATTTTTGATCCATTTCTTGATTGACATGAATTTTTTTCCTCAAGGCGTTCATGATTAGTCTAATGTTTGCTTTTATCCATTGCAAGTAACATCAATAACAATGTCATACGCCTACTTAGTTAAAAGTTACATAACTAATGTATGCAGTAGCAATAAATCAAGCCGGATTTTGGCAGAGCATCACTGCAATGCAATGTCATCGGAAACCTCTGATGCTGTAAACTGATTGCTGGACAATATAAAGGGCGATCGCTCAAAAAACAAAACGATTAATCTACAACAATTCTAAGCGCAGCCTTTATAAGAAAAGGCGGTATGCGTAAAACTCAGTCCCTTCAGGGCTGAGATATAAGCGACACGGGGGATTTTAATCCCCTACACTATAGCTATTTTGTGCTGGCTATACTAGAATAAAAATATGATTGTTCTTGAGTTTAAAGTCAAAACTAAACCGTTTCAGTGCAGCGCTATTGATGAGGCGATTCGTACCGTCCAATTCATTAGGAACAAGTGTTTAAGATTCTGGATGGATAATAAAAAGGTATCGAAGTACGATCTCAATAAATATAGTGCTGTATTAGCCGATGAGTTTAGCTTTGCTGATTCACTCAATTCAACAGCAAGACAAGCCAGTGCCGAACGTGCTTGGAGTGCCATAAGTCGTTTTTTTGAGAACTGTAAGAAAAAAGTAATAGGGAAAAAAGGATATCCCACTTTTCAAAAAAACAACCGTTCCATTGAGTATAAACATTCCGGCTGGAAGCTTGCACCAAATCGCAAATCAATTACCATGACCGACAAAAACGGGATTGGTAAGTTGAAGATGATGGGAACAAGAGACTTAAATTTCTACCAACCTAATCAAATTAAACGAGTACGTTTAGTTAAAAGAGCCGACGGTTACTACTGCCAATTTGCTATTGCAGTGGATAGAAATGTAGACCTATATCCCACGCATCAAACAATTGGCTTGGATGTAGGTTTAAAAAGTTTTTATACTGATTCACTAGGCAATAATGTTGTTAATCCTCGGTTTTACCGTACAGCAGAAAGAAAGTTAAAACGCAAACAAAGATTGGTTTCTCGCAAGATAAAAGCTTCGTGCAATAGAAATAAAGCTAGGGTGAAATTAGGATTAGTTCACCTCAAAATAAGTAGGCAACGCAAAGACCATGCTGTGAAATTAGCAAGGTGCGTAGTTCAGTCTAACGATTTGATCGCCTATGAAGATTTGAGGATTAAGAACATGGTTAAAAATCATAATCTTGCTAAGTCAATTAACGATGCCGGATGGTATCAGTTTAGAGTTTGGTTAGAGTATTTTGGCAAGGTGTTTAAGCGGATTACTATTGCTGTTTCTCCCCATTACACATCTCAAGAATGCTTCAGATGCGGTGTGATTGTGAAAAAATCTCTTTCTACTCGCACTCATGTTTGTCAATGTGGTTGTGTTTTAGACAGAGACGAAAATGCGGCTCTGAACATATTAAAGAAAGCAATAAGTACGACGGGTCACGTCGGAACTTTGGGGCATGATCCCATAAACGCTTCTGGAGAAATGACCTCTACTCTAGTTGGAGAAATCCTGCTAGAGCAAGTCACTTCGTAGAGAGAAGAATCTCAGTGCTTTCTTCGCGCTGAGAGTGTCAATCTTACTGGTCTTGGACGTTACCTAAGTTAAACAAAAAGGGTACGCTGCTTTTAGAATCACCCATGACTAAAACTTTGGGCATCTGTGCGCCGCCATTGCGCCAAGCTTCGATTGCTTCTTTTTGCAATACTAATTGTCCTCCTTGAGCCTTTAAAGTTTCGGCTAATAGTCTTTGAGCTTCGGCTCTACCTTTGGCGCGATTGATGTCTGCTTGGGCTTCTTGTTCGGCTTCTTGAGCTACGTACACTGCTCTTTGCGCTCTTTGTTCGGCAATTTGCTTTTCTTCTACGGCTTTGGCAAATTCTGGAGAAAAAGCTAAATCTACTACGCTAGTATCTAAAATAATAATTCCGTATTTGTCTAATCTAGCTCCCAAAGCCTCATCAAAGTCTTGCTTTAGTTCATTTCTTTTTGTAATTGCTTCTTCTACAGTTCTTCTAGCTGCTGCAACTTTAAAAGATTCTTGGGTTTGGGGGGCGATAATTTTGGCAACAATATTTTGTAAAGTTCCTTGTTTTCTTCTTACTTCCACAACTTGAGTAGGATCGAGACGAAAGTTAATGGCAAATCTAGCCGACAAGTCTTGCAAATCCTTAGTAGAACTTTGGGCTGGTACTTCAAACTTCTGTACCGTTAGATCATAAATATCGACTACAGAAACAAAGGGCGGCTTTACG
>CAJQOK010000022.1 GCA_905479905.1 uncultured Aliterella sp. | reverse complement strand
GTGTTTTTAATTGCCCGGATGTACCCAGTATTTGAAGGCGTACCCGCTGGAATCAATGTAATTGATTATACGGGGGCATTTACAGCATTTTTGGGGGCAACGATCGCTATTACCCAAAATGACATCAAAAAGGGTTTAGCTTATTCCACCATTTCCCAGCTTGGCTATATGGTGATGGCAATGGGCATCGGTGCTTACAGTGCGGGGTTATTTCACTTGATGACTCACGCCTACTTTAAAGCAATGCTGTTTTTGGGTTCGGGTTCGGTAATTCATGGGATGGAATCGGTAGTAGGTCACGATCCGGCGCTGGCGCAAGATATGCGGACAATGGGCGGATTGCGTAAATATATGCCTTTTACCGCGATTACTTTTTTGATTGGTTGCTTGGCAATTTCAGGTGTACCGCCTTTTGCTGGTTTCTGGTCAAAAGATGAGATTTTAGGACAAGCTTTTGCAGCGAACCCTTTGCTATGGGCTATAGGCTGGCTGACGGCAGGGATTACGGCATTTTATATGTTTCGTATGTACTTCAGCACCTTTGAAGGCTCTTTTCGCGGTAACGATGAGCAAATTAAACACAAACTTCAGGCGGATGCTAATACCCTTACTCCTAATTTTGGGCCGGGGGCGATGGATACTAGAGAACTTGCCGCCGTTAGTCACGATACCCACCACAGTAGCAGCCCCCACGAATCGCCGTGGACGATGACTTTACCATTAGTTGTTTTGGCGATTCCTTCGATGTTGATTGGCTTAGTAGGCACGCCTTACGCTAATTATTTTGAGGAGTTTATTCATCCTCCGAGTGAAAGCGCGATTGCCGTTGCCGAAAAAGCAGCAGAATTTAACCAATCTGAGTTTTTTGTGATGGCGGGGAGTTCTGTCGGGATATCTTTAATTGGGATTACTTTGGCTTCTTTAATGTACTTGTGGGGCAAAATTGACCCCAGTGCGATCGCCCAAAAATTCCCATCCCTTTACGCCTTATCTTTAAACAAGTGGTACTTTGATCAGATTTATGATCGCGTATTTGTCCAAGGGTTGCGCCGATTAGCGCGTCAAGTTATGGAAGTTGATTTTCGCGTAGTTGATGGCGCAGTCAACCTCACAGGCTTCTTTACGCTAGTTAGTGGCGAAGGACTGAAATATTTAGAAAGCGGTCGCGCCCAGTTCTACGCCTTGATTATATTTGCCGCCGTACTCGGCCTTGTAGTTGTTTTTGGAGTGACTTAGGAGGAGAGGAGTTAGGGAGATAAAAAGCGCAGATATTTCTCTCCCTAGCTTCCAATTACCATGAATTTATCAACTTTTCCTTGGCTTTCTACGATAATTCTCTTTCCTATAGTGGCATCGCTACTAATTCCGATCATTCCCGACAAGCACGTCCAAAAGATACGTTGGTACGCCTTAATTATCGGATTGATTGACTTTACTTTGATTGTTTACGTTTTTGGTTCTCAATACGACTTTGCTAATCCCAATTTGCAATTGGTGGAAAGTTATCCTTGGGTTCCAGCCTTAGACTTAAATTGGTCAGTAGGCGTTGATGGTATATCGATGCCTTTGGTAATTTTGACGGGTTTTATTACTACGTTGGCAGTTTTAGCCGCGTGGCCCGTCACTTTGAAGCCAAAGCTGTTTTACTTTTTGATTTTGGCAATGTATGGCGGACAAATTGCTGTATTCGCTGTTCAAGATATGTTGCTATTTTTCCTAGTTTGGGAATTAGAACTTATCCCGGTTTACTTGCTACTAGCAATTTGGGGCGGTAAGAAGCGCCAGTATGCAGCTACAAAGTTTATTCTTTATACTGCGGGTGGTTCTTTGTTTATTTTAATCGCTGCTTTAACGATGGCGTTTTACGGCGACACAGTAACCTTTGATATGCAAGCGCTGGGGCTTAAAGATTACGCGCTCAATTTTCAGCTATTTATCTATGCTGGTTTTTTGATTGCTTACGCTGTCAAGTTGCCGATTTTTCCTTTGCATACTTGGCTTCCCGATGCACATGGCGAAGCTACAGCGCCCGTGCATATGTTATTAGCTGGTATTCTCTTGAAAATGGGCGGTTATGCCTTAATTCGGATGAATGCTCAAATGCTACCTGATGCCCACGCTTATTTTGCCCCGGTGCTGGTAATTTTGGGGGTAGTAAATATTATCTACGCTGCTTTGACATCTTTTGCCCAGCGTAATTTAAAACGAAAAATTGCTTATTCCTCAATTTCTCACATGGGATTTGTGCTAATTGGAATTGCCTCTTTTACTGATTTGGGTTTAAGTGGGGCAGTTTTGCAAATGGTATCTCATGGTTTGATTGGGGCGAGTTTGTTTTTCCTCGTCGGTGCAACTTATGATCGCACTCATACATTGATGCTAGATGAAATGGGTGGAGTAGGGCAGAAGATGCAGAAAATCTTTGCCATGTTTACTACCTGTTCGATGGCATCTTTAGCTTTGCCAGGAATGAGCGGTTTTGTGGCGGAATTGATGATATTTGTAGGCTTTTCTAACAGCGATGCCTACGATCCAACTTTTAAGGCGATCGTGGTATTTTTAATGGCAGTGGGCGTAATTTTAACCCCGATTTATCTGCTGTCTATGCTGCGAGAAATCTTTTACGGACAAGAGAATCAAGAGCTAATTTCTCACGAAGAATTGATTGATGCAGAACCAAGAGAAGTATTTATTGTTGCTTGTTTGCTCATACCCATTATTGGGATTGGCTTGTATCCTAAGTTACTAACTCAAATATATGATGCGACAACAATTCAGCTAACTCAAAGGTTGCGCGATTCTGTCCCGACTTTAGCGCAAAAGTCTATACCTACTGTGTCTTATACTGCGCCAGAAATTGGGGTGAGGTAAAGAGCGAGATTAAATGTGTTACTTTTGGGCAGGTGAAAAACCTGCCTTTTTTAATCAAAGTTTCTACCGATTTACAGTAAAGCAAATTAAATCCCTTCAGCTTAGTAGCTTCAAATTTCTCTTTAAGGACAAAATTAAAACATTGCAAATAGTTCGTCTTCTAAGTCGTAACCTAGCATTAGTGCCATTGCTTTTAACCGCGATGTACTGTTAATACTGTATTGAGGCAGCCAATCGCCCAAAACAAAAAGTTTGTGCATTAAAAATATCTCTAAAGACTCTGGGTTGTATTGGAGTCCTTCTTTGGCACTAAATTGATGGGGTACAAGCATCGCCGTGTAACGCGCAAGTTCTCCATCTTTCCAGTCAAGCAAAAATGGTAGCCAAGGATAACGGGAATCTAAGCGGATAAACCATAGCCGAATTTCGGGAATTTCTGGCAGTTCGCGCGGATCTTCTGGGTCTTGGGGATAGTCTATAGTAAAGCTTAGTTGCTGCTCGTAAGCGGCAATAACTCCTGTAGTAAGTAAGTTATCAATTACTGTTTGTACGGGAGCAAGATCCAAACTGTTGATAATTTCCGCGTTGAGTGCGATCGCAATTGTCATATTGCCTCATTAATTGTATTTTGAACAGCACCTCGAAGATTTGCCCCAGTGAGGTTAGCGCCAGTAAGATCAGCACCTCGAAGATTAGCCCAGCGTAAATCAGCATTTATTAGTTTAGCTTGGCTCAAGTTTGCACCAAATAAATAAGCCTTATGTAAGTAAGCATTGTTTAAATTAGCTTGGCTAAGTTGGGCTTTGTACAACATTGCGCCAATTAAAGAAGCGCTCCCAAGGTTAGCATGACTCAAATCGGCATAATTAAGATGAGCAATAGTTAAAATAGCCTCGCTCAAGTTAGCACGAATTAGTTTTGCCTCACTTAAATTAGCACCAGTAAGATTTGCACCGCGCAAGTTAGCCCCGATTAAATTCGCTCCTTCAAAATCTGCATTGCTTAAATTCGCTCCTTGCAAATCCGCCCCAATTAAATTAGCTCCCCGTAAAGCAGCCTCTTTGAGATTAGCCTCGCGCAAGTTGGCAATGCTCAAGTTTGCACCAATTAAATTAGCTTGCATTAAAAGAGCAGAGGAAAGATCCGCAAGCGTAAAATTAACATTTTCAAAATTAGCTGTAATCAAGATTGCATTGCTAAGATTGGTATTTGCTAAGTTAGTGTTATTTAGGTTTCTACCCCTTAAATTTATCCCCTTTAAGTCGGCTGCGCTCAAATCTGGCGATATTTCTGGATGATTCTCTCTCCACTTTGTCCATCTCACTGCGCCCGACTGTAATAAGGCGAGATGCTCTAAATTTGCCATAAATTACTCTGCGCCAAAGTGGGGTTGTTCTCGCCCGTTTACGTTCTCAATTGCTGCCAGCGCCGCCTTAGAACCTGCTAATATATCCTGTTCTTGTCCGCCTAAGTAAAGTCTGCCAAAGCTACCAACGGCAAGAACGTCAAGAATGTTGATTAGCGCCGCTTTTTCGGCTTCATTTGCTGCCAAAGCAGCGTAGGCGGCGGGTTGAACTTCTAATACATAAAGGGTTTGCCCTGCTAAAATCATTTGTCCCCGGCGGGTGCGGTTGATAAGTTGAGTATGGTGGGGATCTAAGTTGCGGATAATTTGACTTGAAATCACGCGCGGCTTAAGACCTTCTTCTTTGCGGACTCCTAGGGCTTGTAAAATCGCTCTCCCGGCTTCTTGCGTCTCGCTTTGGCGGCTGGAATGTACTTCGAGTAGTCCATATAATCTCTCAACAATTTGCACTCCAGGACGAACCCCAGTGGCTTTAAGAGCGATATCAGTAATGCGATTAATTTCAATGCCTGGCGAAATTTCTACCCACAGCGATGTATCTCCCGGTAGAGGTAAAAACCCCAAGGCTATTGTTCCCAAGTAAGCCGCGTGTTGAGGCTGTAAGTTGTCTAGAAATACATAGCTGCGTAACTCTATGCCCAAAATTCTCTCCCCGTAAATATGGCAAATATGTATGTTGCCCACCTTTGCACAATACCAGCCCTGGGGCGCTTTTGAGCATATTTAGCTAGGGTTTCGGCGATCGCGCTAGACTATAAATAGACAACCATTAAGTTGAATTACTTATGTTGACTCAAGCACAAAAATTGCTGTTAATTGGTCAGGTAACGGCTTTAAGCAGTGTTCCAATTAGAACAATTCGCTACTATGAAAGTTTAGGATTAATTCAATCATGCGATCGCACAGGCGGCGGTTTTAGGCAGTTTGATGAGAGTGTTTTGGCAAGACTAGCGTTTATTAAGCGTAGTCAAAGTTTGGGTTTAAGTCTACAAGAAATTGGCGAATTGCTAAAAGTCTATGATCGCGGACAATTGCCTTGCGATGATGTTCAAGCCAAGTTAAAAAATAAGATTGTCGAAATTGACAAGCAAATCGACGAATTATTAACCTTACGGACTGAACTGGGGGGTATACTTTCTGGTTGGGAGAACTTTCACTCTTTGCAACCAGGGACAATTTGCCCAGTTCTTCAAAAAAATTAATCTTTTTTTTGCTTTAATGTTACTTGCTGGGACTTAGTTTTGCTAAATACAAACCACCATAACTCTGTACCAATTAAGGCTAATCCGCCTAAAGTTACCCCAATTTTTAAACCTATAGGCTGTTCGATGCGCTGAAACTGTTTAGTTTGTTCGGGCATTAGGGCGGAAGCTGGGCTAAATAACAAGCTTAAACTTACAACCGTACCAACTAAATATTTGTTGTTCAACATCTCTCAAATTTCTCCATTGATTTTTGATTGAAAGTTTCGCAATCTCAAAGCGTTTGTTAGGACAGAAACGGAACTAAAAGCCATCGCACCCCCGGCGATAATGGGACTAAGTAACCAACCAAAAAATGGGAATAAAATCCCCGCCGCAATGGGAATCCCAGCAACGTTGTATATAAAAGCAAAAAAGAGATTCTGGCGGATGTTTCTCATTGTGGCGCGGCTTAGTTCAATGGCGGTTACAATGCCTTGGAGGTTGCCAGAAATTAGCGTAATATCACTAGCAGAAATCGCAACATCTGTTCCCGTACCGATCGCAATTCCGACATCTGCTTGGGCTAAAGCGGGTGCATCATTAATTCCATCGCCTACCATAGCAACAATTTTGCCTTCTGCTTGCAACTTCTGCACGGTAGCAACTTTCTGTTCGGGGCGGACTTCTGCAAAAACTCTTGTAATTCCTACTTGCTGGGCGATCGCATTTGCGGTGTGGCGATTGTCTCCCGTCAGCATAACGATGTCTAATTTTAGCCTTTTCAGCGCCTTTACAGCAACGATAGAGGAAGGTTTCAGCGCGTCAGCAATCCCAATTACTCCTTGCATTTCTCCATCTACAGCAATCCATACCGCCGTTTTTCCCGATTGCTCTAAACTTGCTTGGTGTTTTTGCAAGCTGCTCGTATCGATGCCTAATTCTTCTAGCCAGCGACTTGTACCAATGACGATTGGTTTACCCGAAACTATACCTTCTACACCACTTCCAGAAATCGCTCGAAACTTTTCTACTTCTACTAAACTTACTTGTTGAGATTTGGCATATTTAACTACAGCTTCGGCTAACGGGTGTTCAGAGTTTTTTTCTACACTTGCAGCTAAACGTAACAGCTTTAGCTCATTTTGATTAACTGTACCGTTAGTAGTTATAAAATTTGTAACGATGGGTTTTCCCTCAGTTAGCGTTCCAGTTTTATCTAGAACAATAGTTTGAATTTTGTGGGCTAATTCTAAACTATCAGCACCTTTAATTAAGATACCGTTTTCCGCTCCTTTGCCCGTACCAACCATGATAGAGGTAGGAGTTGCTAGACCCAATGCACAAGGACAAGCAATAATCAATACGCCAATAGTCGTAATTAGGGCTAGAGTAAAATTACCCATGAAATTGAACCAAATAACAAAAGTGGCGATCGCAATGGCAATTACTACAGGTACAAACCAGCCTGTAACCTGGTCTGCAAGTCTTTGAATAGGCGCTTTAGAACCCTGTGCTTGTTGAACTAATTTAACTATCTGCGCTAAAAATGTATCTTTTCCTACTCTAGTTACTCTAAATTTAAAGCTACCTGTTTTATTAATTGTTGCCCCAACTACTTGATCGCCAATCTGTTTTTTTACAGGCAAACTTTCACCCGTTACCATTGCTTCATCAACCGTAGAATCTCCTGCAATTATTTCTCCGTCTACAGGAATTTTTTCACCGGGACGAACTAAAACTATATCGCCTAAAATTACCGATTGAATTGGCACATCTATTTCTTGCCCGTTACGAATTACTCTGGCATCTTTTGCACTCAAACCGATTAGTTTGCGGATAGCAACAGAAGTTTGCCCTTTGGCGCGATTTTCTAACAACTTACCGAGCAAAATTAAAGTAATTACAATTGCCGCAGTTTCGTAATAAACATCGGGTGTAAGTCCTTGAGCGGTGAAAAAGCTGGGGAAAACCGTTGCAAATACTGAATAGAAATAAGCCGCACTTGTACCTAAAGCAATTAAAGTATCCATTGTTGCTGCGTGACGTTTTAAAGCTTTCCAAGTACCGATATAAAAAGCCTTTCCACACCAAAATTGTACAGGAGCAGTTAATACTAACTGCAACCAAGAGTTATGTAGCCAAGCAGGAATTAAAGATATATGCAAGCCTGTCATTGCTGGCAAAGAGCCAATTACAAGAATTGTACTAATAACCGCTCCAACTATAACTTTACGTTGCAATTGCTTTAATTCGGCTAAACGGGCGGCGGTTTCTGTTTCATCATCGCCGCTTGTTATATCTTCTTGGGGGAAGGAAGAATAACCAGCCTTAGCTACCGCCGCTTGGATTTTATCTAAGTTTGTTTTTTTAGGATTGTAGGTAATTGTGGCTTGTTCTATGCCAAAGTTGACATTGCAGTTAGTTACGCCAGGAACATTATTTATTGCTTTTTCTATACTTTTGGCACAGGAAGCGCAACTCATGCCTCTAAGTTTCAGGGTGAGGGTTTCCATAGTTTAATTAAGTCAATTAATTCTATTGTGAACTCTCTAGTCGAGTAGAGAGTCAAGGGGTAATTATGGATTTAACAAAATCTTTAGGAACATCACCTACTGCACTTGTAATTAAAGGAAGAAATTACCAATTTTGAATCCTTAATTATTGTGGTTTCAGTCTCCATTTATAACAGTTTAGAGATGTTTTTTTGTTCCCGCTACGGAAAAACATATAGGGAGGATTTGTTAATTTTACTTTTACTCCTTGACTCTCTAGTAGGGTGGAGAGTTGATAATGAAATTAATCTCTTTCCACTAATCACTTTAGAAGTTTAAAAAGGCGAAGTGCGATCGCGATCTACTAATGACAGAATAAATATTTGTTTCTAATGGTTGACAACTATTTCATGCTGATTTCATTTTTGGATGAAATAATAAAAGTTTAAGCTAATTGTAAAGAGTTAAATTAGAGGTTTTTATGAATGCAATTAATAAGAAGTTTGTAACTTTAGTTATTACAGCGATCGCATCTATCACCACAGGTTGTACAAACTTGGCTCAAAATCCCCCAAATCCGAATGCTGACACTGTAAGCAATACAGACCATAGCATGATGAATCATGGTACAGAGATGGATTTAGGAGCAGCAGATGTAAATTACGATCTGCGGTTTATCGATGCGATGATGATGCACCACCAAGGAGCAGTAGTTATGGCAAAAGAAGCCTTAGAAAAGTCCCAGCACCCAGAAATTAAACAGCTTGCTAACAATATTATTGAAGCGCAAAAAAAAGAAATTGCTCAAATGAAACAGTGGCGGAAAGCTTGGTATCCCACAGCCAGCCAGCAGCCTGTCGCCTACGGTGGTGCGAATAAATCAGTAATGCCAATGTCTGCAAAACAACACGAAAGCATGATGATGTCCCAAGATTTGGGCGCGGCGGATGACAAATTTGATTTGCGCTTTCTTAACGCGATGATTCCTCACCATGAAGGTGCTTTAGTTATGGCTAAAGATGCGATAAGTAAGTCCACTCGCCTCGAAATTAAGCAGTTAAACCAAGACATTTTAACTTCTCAGCAAGCCGAAATTAAGCAGATGCAACAGTGGCGCAAAGCTTGGTATAACAAATAGCGCGCCTTCCATCCTCATAAAAGCTAGACTCAAAGCAAGTTAATAGGTTTAGCGTTAGGGGAGACTAGAGCCATGACTACTCAAATTGCTGCCCAAAATCAGATAATCTATCCAGAAAGAGATGGGCAGCCAATGTCCGATAATACCAAACAATTTCGCTGGATTGTCACGATTCAAGGCGGTTTAGATAGTTTATTTGCTGGCGATCCAGAGGTTTTTGTTGCTGGCGATTTGTTGTGGTATCCCGTAGAAGGCGATAACAAAACTCGGATTGCACCAGATGCGATGGTTGTTTTTGGCAGACCAAAAGGCGACCGAGGATCTTATTTACAATGGCGAGAAGATAATATTCCTCCTCAAGTTGTGTTTGAAGTCCTCTCTCCTGGTAATCGGTTGGGGGAAATGCTGAAAAAGCTGAAGTTTTACGAGCGCTACGGAGTTGAAGAATACTATATGTACGATCCTGATGATGAGGATTTGTCAGGTTGGTTGCGCTCTGGGGAAGAATTGCAGGAAATTGAACAACTTAGCAGTTGGGTAAGTCCAAGGTTGGGAATAAAGTTTGAGCTAAAGCCTACAGGGTTAGAAATTTATCGCCCTGACGGTCAAAAGTTCGCTACTTATGTAGAGCTAGATGAGCAAAGAGCAAAGGCGATCGCTTTAGAAACTCAACGAGCTAATATTGAAGCTCAACGCGCCGACCGTTTAGCCGCCAAATTGCTAGAGTTGGGCATCGATTTAGACACGCTTTAAGGATATTAAAAGTGAAACGATACTTAGATGTATTACTGCTGCTTTGGAGTGCTGCTTTCGCCGCAGAGTTGGAATACCGCATAAATTTTGTTTTAGCAACTCTTACTAGCCTAGGTAATTTAGCTGGCAGCTTATTCGGGTTATTTCTGTTTTACCGCACAGGCTACACTTTTCAAGGTTGGTCTTGGGCAGAAGCTTTAGTTGTTTTGGGCATTTTTACTTTACTGCAAGGCTTTTCTAGCACTTTTTTAGCTCCCAATCTCAACAGCATTGTTAAGCTCGTACAGCAAGGTACGTTAGATTTTGTACTTTTAAAGCCTATTAGTAGCCAGTTTTGGTTATCGGGGCATACTATTTCGCCTTGGGGAATTCCAGACATTGTTTTTGGAGCAGTGCTGATTTTTTATGCTGGGAATCAGCTAAACGTTCAATTTAGCGATTATTTACTCAGTGCGATTCCGTTAATATTTGGGCTGGCTAGTCTTTATAGTTTGTGGTTTATGCTCGGTGCTACTAGCATTTGGTTTGTGAAAATCTACAACGTTACTGAGGTACTTAGAGGATTATTAGAAGCAGGGCGTTATCCGATGGTTGCGTATCCTACGGCTTACCGCTTTTTCTTTACTTTTGTAGTTCCCGTAGCGTTTCTAACTACCGTTCCCGCCGAAGCAATGCTCGGTCGCGTACAGTTAGGCTGGATAGTCGGTGCGGGATTACTTGCGATCGCGCTTTTATTTATCGCTCGTTCTTTTTGGGGCTACGCTTTGCGCTTTTACACCAGTGCTTCTAGCTGAGTTTTAATTAATACTTAAAATCCTATTTGTAGCCGCGCAAAGGAGAATTCTCCTCTGCGCTCCTAACTACTTACTTTTAACAAGCATTTAGTCAGACCAATACATTCACATAATATGACATTACTATTAACAAAGTCAAGTGTTTTTTTTAAAAAATATAGTTTTTGAGCAAAAAAGATTAAGTTTAGAAATTAAATTTGCCAGTAGAAATAATAGATTTAAGTATGAGTAATTTGTATTTTTATCAATAAAACCTTCTTTTAGCTTAAATGAGGTAACAAAATAGTTAAAAACTACCTAAATTACCCATTAGATAGACGAACTTTGATTGAATAATAGAAATTATGAAGTTAAAAGCAATTAAGGAAGATTTCATGGAAACAAAACAACTAGGGTCTACAGATATAACTATTAGCGCGATTGGATTAGGAGGAATGCCTATGTCGATAAGTGGTAGACCAGATGAGGCACAATCAATTGAGGTGATTCATCGCGCTCTTGACTTGGGAGTAACATTAATTGATACGGCAGATTCCTATTGCAAAGACGAGTCAGACAAGCATCATAATGAGCGGTTGATCGCTAAGGCTTTGAAGGAATACCAAGGAAACACTAACGTTACCATTGCAACTAAAGGCGGATTAATGCGCCCCAATGGAGACTGGACTCGTAACGGCAGTCCCGAACATTTGAAAGAGACAATTCGTACCAGCTTTGAGGCTTTGGGCGGAGAAAAACCTATAGATATTTGGCAGTATCACGCACCGGATACAAAATATTCTATTGAAGAATCTTTAAAACCTGCGGCTGAAGCGGGTTTGATTCGGTTTGTAGGCGTTTCCAATTTTTCGGTAGAGCAAATTAAACGCGCGCGTGAGGTAATTGATATAGTTTCGGTGCAAAATCAATATAACCCTTGGCATCGTCAGCCAGAATTTGATGGAGTGCTGGAGTATTGCGATCGCGAAAAACTGACTTTTTTACCTTGGAGTCCTTTAGGTGGTAGCCGTCGCGCTAGTAAGTTAGGAGATATAAAGGCGATCGCATCAATGGCAAAAACTAAAGGGGTATCGGTATATGCGATCGTTTTAGCATGGGTAAGAGCAAAATCGCCTTGTATAGTGCCAATTCCCGGTGCTAGTAAGGTTTCGAGTATTGAAGACTCGGTAAAGTCTGCACAAGTTAAGTTATCAAAAGAAGAAGTACAACAGATCGATAACGAAACAGCAGCTTAAAATAACTTCAGTTATACAGAAGTTTTAAAATGCTCGAAGTTTGGGGCGCGTTAGTTATTTTTTTCATTCTGCCTCTATTAGGCGGATTGCCGTTAATTGCTTGGTTTACTTACGCAGTTTCTCGCAAGCAGTTAACTAAACTAGGTACGGGTAATATTAGCGTTTCCGCAGCTTTTTATCATGGTGGTAAAGTTGCCGGAATCCTCGCGGTAATATCTGAGGCGACGAAAGGCATTGTTGCGGTTTTACTTGCCCGTACTTTTTTCCCTACAAATCCCACTTGGGAAATAATTGCCCTGATTGCTTTAGTAATGGGTAGGTATTGGCTTAGTAAAGGTGCAGGAGCGACTAATGTTGTTTGGGGCTACCTAGTCCATGATTGGCGCATTGCTGCACTATCGTTTTTGATTGGTGGGATTAGTTTTACAGTTTTGCGAGAAAGAGAAATAGGACGAATTGGGGTTTTAGTTTTGTTTCCCATCCTAACGATGTTGTTACACGCCAACGATTCTGGGCGGATTGTTGCAGCTATTTCTTTAGCGGTAATTCTAGGCTGGATTTATAAAAAACTGCCGGACGATTTAGATTTATCACCAGAAGCCGGACAAGCAGAGTCTCAAGCGACATTTAGATTTTTTCAAGGGAGTAAAACCATAATTTCTTTAGATGCCCAGTTAGAAGTACAAAAAGCGGGTCAAAAAGCTGCTACTTTATCGAAGTTAAAACGCTTGGGCTATCCCGTACCTCAAGGCTGGGTAATTCCGGCGGGAGATGATTTAGAAGCTATAGTTGCCTTTTTGCATCCCTCCACCGCCGAACCCTTAGTAGTTCGTTCCTCGGCAGTAGGGGAAGATTCCGAATCAGCTTCCGCCGCCGGACAATATGACACAGTTTTAAACGTTACAAGTCAAGCACAGTTACGCAGAGCAATTTCTCGCGTCATAGATTCCTACGATAATCAGGCAGCTATAGATTATCGCCGAATGCGCTCGATGGCAGAAGATTCAATGGCGGTTTTAATTCAAAAACAAGTTTTAGGGGTATTTTCGGGAGTAGCCTTTAGCCGCGATCCAGTAGCCCGTACAGGCGATTGGGTTGTAATTGAGGCATTACCGGGGGACGCGACAAAAGTAGTTTCTGGGCAAGTTACACCAGAACAATATCGGGCTTATATTGCGCCAACTATGGCAACTGGAAGTAGTTGGATATTACCGGAAGATGCAGAAATAATCGTTGAAGGTACAGGAGATGTACCACAGCAATTAATTAAGCAAGTGGCATTTTTAGCGAGACACCTAGAAAATGGCGATCGCACTATTCCCCAAGATATTGAATGGAGTTATGATGGCGAAACTCTGTGGTTGTTGCAGTCACGTCCAATTACAACACTGTTACCGATTTGGACACGCAAAATTGCCGCAGAAGTTATACCGGGGTTAATTCGTCCCTTAACTTGGTCAATTAATCGTCCTTTAACTTGTGGTGTTTGGGGAGAGATTTTTACAATTGTTTTAGGAAGTCGCGCATCAAGATTAGATTTTAATTCCACCGCTACGTTGCATTACTCCCGCGCTTATTTTAATGCTTCTTTATTAGGGGAGATTTTTCGGCGCATGGGTTTACCCCCGGAAAGCTTAGAGTTTTTAACTAGAGGAGCAAAGTTTAGCAAACCGCCCATTTTATCTACCTTGCAAAATGTACCCGGATTGATGAGGCTTTTAGGTCGGGAATTGCAGCTAAAAAAGGATTTTGAGCGCGATTATCGAGTCCATTTTTCTCCGGCTTTAGCAAGGTTAGAGAGAGATTTAACCGCCGAAACTCCGCAAATATTGCTAGAGGAAGTAAATTTGATTTTAGAGTTGCTGAAAAAAGCGACCTATTACAGTATTTTGGCTCCTTTGAGCGCAGCTTTGCGACTTGCAGTATTTAAGGTTCCTGATATTGATATTGATAATAGTCAAACTCCAGAAGTATCGGCAATAAATGCGATCGCACTTTTAGCAACAGAAGCGCGAAACCTAAACATAGTAAGCTTTGAAGACTTGGCGCAAACTTCAGAAGGACGAGAGATATTACAGCAGTTTGAACAACTAATAGTGCAGTACGGCTATTTAAGTGAAGTAGGTACAGATATCGCTGTTTCCACCTGGCGGGAAGAACCCCAAATAGTTAAAGAGTTGTTTATCAGGATGGTTAGGGGAGACAATGAAACCCAA
This sequence comes from uncultured Aliterella sp., assembly GCA_905479905.1. GTDB lineage: Bacteria > Cyanobacteriota > Cyanobacteriia > Cyanobacteriales > Chroococcidiopsidaceae > Aliterella. The sequence goes on along the minus strand of CAJQOK010000022.1, from coordinate 2,308 downwards.
AAGCGCAAAACCAAGTATAAAAAAGGGTTTGTGCAAGAGCGTGTGGATCTTAAAGGAAGGGTGACAGAAGTTTATAGTCGTTTGTTAGCGCTCCTGAGATGGCGATTTGTAGCTTTAGAAAAGGTATGGTTGTTAGCATCGGGAGATATCTTTTTTTTAGAACTAGAGGAAATTAAACGTTTTAAAAATGCGGAGAGTGTCAAGAAGTTAATAGCTAAAAGGCGATCGCAATACACTATCGATAGCACTATAGATCCTGTACCTGCCTTATTTTACGGTCAAGCACCAACTACAATTATTCCCTCCTCCGCGCCGATTACTTCAAGAATGCAAGGTATTGGTGCAAGTGCGGGACAAGTTGAAGGTTATGTATTAGTAGTACGAAGTCTACAATCAGTGGGAGAAATAACCAGTGAAACCATTTTAGTTGTACCTTATACCGATTCTGGCTGGTCGCCTCTACTAGCTTCCGCAGGCGGATTAATTGCCGAAGTTGGTGGACGACTATCTCATGGGGCAATTGTCGCTCGTGAGTATGGTATTCCGGCGGTAATGGACGTTTCTAACGCCATGACTCTATTTAAAAATGGTCAGCGCGTCCGCATTGATGGACAGTTAGGAATTGTTGAATTGCTGTAGTTGTAGCTCGTTAAAGAGGATAATTACATTGTTTGCGATCGCCCACAAGTGGGGCTAAATTATGAATCAACGAGCATTACTGTTAGTCAATCGTCATTCTCGACACGGACAAAAAAATCTATCTGAAGCTATTGATCAGTTAAAAAGTCTGGGTTTAGAACTAATGGAGGAAGCGATTGACGATCCGATGAAAGTATCTGACACTATTCGCAATTACCGCAATCAAGTAGATTTGGTAATTGTTGGCGGTGGCGATGGTACTCTAAATGCGGCGGTAGATGGCATAGTTGATACACAGTTACCTTTGGGAGTTTTACCTTTAGGTACGGCGAATGATTTAGCTCGAACTTTAAGTATTCCTACTTCTATCCCGGAAGCTTGCGAGGTTATTGCTGCGGGACAAACTCGGCGGATAGATTTAGGCTGGGTGAATGGTAAATACTTTTTTAATGTTGCTAGTTTAGGCTTAAGCGTCCAAATTACTCAAAAGCTCACCAAAGAATCTAAACGCCGTTGGGGAGTTTTAGCTTACGCAGCCACAGCAATTCAAGTTGTTTGGCAATCTCGTCCTTTTCGGGCAGAAATTTGTCTTAATGGCAAATCTATTCAGGTAAAAACAGTCCAAATTGCTGTCGGGAATGGTCGCTATTATGGCGGCGGAATGGCAGTAACTCACGATGCAACCATTGATGACCAAACCTTAGATTTGTACAGTTTAGAGTTGCGCCATTGGTGGCAAATGTTGATGTTATTATCAACTATGCGTCAAGGAACTCACACCCAGTTATCTAGCGTCCGATGCTTACACGGTCAAGAGTTTGAGGTGTCTACTCGCAAACATCTACCGATTAATACCGATGGAGAAATAACTACCTATACTCCTGCTCGTTTTCGTGTTATTCCTAGTGCGATCGCAGTTTTAGTACCTGAGTCCTAAAATAATCAAACTCTAATTTGCACGGGCATAATCAAGTAAGTCATTTTTAAACTGCCCAATGGTGTAAAAATTATTGGGCTAGTAGCAGTATGTACTTGCATTTGAATTTCATTAGTAGGTAATGCTTTCAATCCATCCATCAAGTATTTAATATTAAAAGCAAAATCTAAGTCTTCCCCAGAACTTGCAACGGAGATAACTTCTCTACCGCTACCAATGTCTCTAGTTTCTACTGATAAAGATATCTGTTGATTAATATCGTCAATGCTAAACTTGACAATGTTTTGTTTTTGGTCTGCCATTACGGCAATACGTTCTAAACTACTGATCAATAACTTGCGCTCTATTGTAACTTGACGATCGAATTGGCGCGGTATTAGTTGACGGTAAGCGGGATATTGCCCTTCTAAAACACGGCTTGTTAATCGTCGATTTGCCCACTCAAAAATTACCTGTCCTTGGTCAAATTGCATTGCCAATGGTTCGGGCGAATTTCCCATACTCAGCATTTTTTCCAATTCCCGCAAAGATTTGGCAGGTATTGTAACTTCTACAGGTGAAGATGCTACAGGTATTTCTACAATATTGGGGGTTTCTACCAAGGCTAAACGATGCCCGTCTGTAGCTGCAAATTCTATCGTGTCTTGTCCAACAATGATGTGTAGCCCTGTTAACAATTGATTTAATTCATTGCTGCTAGTTGCAAATAAAGTTGAGCGCAGCCCTTCAATA
>CAJQOK010000021.1 GCA_905479905.1 uncultured Aliterella sp. | reverse complement strand
TTACCCAAAGTTACCAATTGATCGATCGCTGCGGGGCGATAAATATCTGTAGCTACTAATAAGCAACTACGATTATTTTTTTTGAGATGAAGCGCTAACTTAGCTGTAGCTGTAGTTTTACCTGTTCCTTGCAACCCAGCCATTAAAACGATTGTTGGGGCCGTATCGGCTTTTCCTAACGGAACGTTAGTTTCTCCCATGACTGCTAGCAGTTCATCGTAGACAATTTTGATAAACTGCTGATCGGGTCTAACCCCCGACACAACTTCTGCGCCTTGGGCTTTTGTTTCCACCCCAGCAATAAAGTCTTTAACTACTTCTAAGTTAACGTCTGCTTCTAAAAGCGCGCGGCGGACTTCCCTCAGCGCCTCTTGAATATTTGCAGAGGTAATTTTGTCTTGACCTCGTAACTTTTTCCAAGCAGATTCTAAACGGTCAGCTAGTGCATCAAACATAGTTCGTCAAATACATTTATTAATAGATGTTTGGCAGACATCAAACTCTTGTCTGTTATATACCAGGTTAAATCTTTTGTTTATCTAATTGTTGAGCAGTCTGATAATCTCTGGATATTGTAAAGTTTTGTTAAGTTTTTAATTTAGTAGCTTATGCTACAGAATTTATTTGATATAGTAAATGTATAAGCAAAAAATACTGTCATACTTCTAGAAAAAGAGGAATCCGATTATGTCTACACAAGAACAAGCCCGCGCTTTGATGATGCGTCACCATCACATCGTTAAGAATCGTCAGCAATCAATGCTTAATCGTACCGCCGCCGAAGTAGGTCTTGATGGGATGGAAAACTCGATTGAGGATCGCAATAGCCGTAACAATAGCGATCGCCCAGGCATCGCTCTAAACTAGATCCACGCCTATTACTTAGTAGGCTGCTGAATATCATCAATAAAAACTTATTTCAATTAAAAGCTTGTCGTCATTCCCTACCATTGACGACAAGCTTTTTAAATAAAAATTACTAAAGCGTGCCGCTAAAAAATTATTAAGTATATCTATAGGAATACTCCTAGCTAACTATCTATTTATCCTCGTCCGTAAAGTTACTGATTCTTTATTTTAAAACTCTAAGTTTTTCATAGGTGCAACCCAGAAAATACGGAAAAATAGCAATATTATGATAATTTATTTACTTATTTTGAGTGTATATCCGCTAAATTTTACTTTCTCTTAATATATTGTTTTAGCAAATTGCATTTGACTTTACAGCAATTAGCAATTGTTTAGCGTTGATCCCCACTCTATTTAACTTACATTTATAATTAGAAAGATACTTTGTATCGAAATATTGCTGGAAACCTATGTAATCTCATAACAATCTAAAGAAAGTATGAAGTAAATTTAGCCTGGGGATCGCTACAATCTTTAGCTAGTAATGCTCTGATTGAGAAAAGACTATTTACTCATAGAGGCACAATAAAAGGTATAGATAGTTCATTAGTAAATTTTTTATGAAAAACTCAAACAGCCTTGTATCTACTTGCCGTTCTTGCCGTTATTACAAGTCAGAAGGACGACGTGGTGGTACGTGCCAATTGCTAGATGGATCAGTTCACGGAGGTTGGAAAGCTTGTCATTTGGCGATCCCCGCCTTTGCTCCTTCTTGGGAAAATTTAGAAGATATGATGAATTTACCCGATGCAATGCCTGTAGTAACAGCACGTCCTCTAGTTTGTGAAATAAGTCAATCTTCCGTAGAATCCAACCAAGCTGTTAACTATACAGCAAGTACGCAGTTAGATAGATGTAGTTCCAGCGTATAGGATACTCACAACAAAAAATGTATTTTACTCCAATTAAAGCTTCAGATTTGCCGCTTTTATTTACTAAGTTAATATCTAAATTAAAATCGCACCTATATTTAGTATGGGTGCGATTTTTTATAAAGTTAATGAATTTCAGTTTAAAAACCGCTTTTAGATAAAAATTATATACATTGTAAATCTCATTGCCGATCAATTAATTTTCATTACAAATAACGTGCTATCTATCTTTTTTAGGTTAGATTCAAAATTAGGAATGTATAGATATGGAGGAAGACAAATGGCTATCCTCAAAAAGATTAGTGAGAATACACAGCCCTCTCGGTTAGGTCAGCTGTTAGCTGGGGTTCGTTAATAATCTGGGTTTGTATGTTAGTAGGGTTAGTATTAATGATGGTCAGATTTTCCTACGTTTACTAGGTGAATGTTACAAAACTATTAGCTTTTTGTAGTCTTGAGTAGAGCAACATAGTTTTAAGTAAAACATAAAAAATTGTAGGATTACAAAACAATAAGAAAAGAAAACCTCACTTAAAATAATTGGGAGATTTATTGTGTTTGCAAAAATTTTAGTAGCTATTGACTCCTCTCCAATGGGTAAGACTATTTTTGATAAAGCTCTTGATTTAGCTAAAAGTACAGGGGCGGATATGATGCTACTGCACGTTTTATCTTATGAAGATGGAATGCCAATGCCTACAAGTTTTGGGAGAGAATACTATACGGGACTAAATAGTAAAGCGTTAGAGATTTATCAACAACAATATAAGGAATTTGAAAATCAAGGTTTAAAACTCTTACAAATCCTTGCTGATCAAGCAATTAGTGCCGGAATTAGTACAGAATTTAGTCAAAATCACGGCAGCCCAGGTCAAACTATTTGCAATTTAGCTTTTAATTGGCAAGCCGATTTGATAGTTATGGGGCGTAGAGGGAGATCGGGTATAAATGAGTTGATTTTAGGGAGTGTAAGCAATTATGTTCTTCATCATGCTTGTTGTTCAGTTTTAGTTGTGCAGCATTTGGTTGAGAAGGAATCTGATGCTGAAATAAAACAAGCAATAATTAGTTCAACTTAGGATCAACCTACAGATTGACGGCGGAAATTTTGGCGGTTGTGCGATCGCGTAAGCAATTCAATTTAAGGCGATCGTACCTAGCAAACAACGCTTACACCTGAAGATCGGACAACAAAAGAATTGTCAATTTTGAATCTGGATGCTGAATTGCTCTGTCGTTAGTAATAAAGACTGTGCAACCATCGGCACTTGTAGCGGCGAGATGGAGGGCATCAATTAAACCCAATTTACTGCTACCCCGTAGCCGTGCTGCCGCAATCACGATCGCTTGAGTTATGGCACAAAAATTTAAGTTAGGAAACTGAGGTAAGTCTTTAGCGTACTCCTGCGCGATCGCTTGTTGACCCAATCGTAGAGGCTTAACCATCAACTCCGCCAGCACTAAATCGCAAGCGGAGGCTTTAATTACTCCTTGCTCAATTTGTTCAAATAGCTTAGTAGCGGGAGTTCCAAAAGTAACATGACCTTCCAAAGCATAGATAAATACGGCGGTATCTAAACCAACCTTGCATCCATGCAAGTCTGTTAATCGCGCCATGATTCTCGTTCGCGCCGTACATAGGTTACTGCATCTTCTTGTTGCCAAATTTCTCGATGTTTGCCAAAAAGCCGCGAAGTATAAGAGGCTTGAGGAATCATTACTACTGTCCCGTCTACAACTTTGACTTCTAAATAGTCTCCAGGTTTTAGGTTAAGCGCTTCTCGAATTTCTTTAGGTACAACAACTTGGTAACGCCCCCCAACTTTTGTTTTAGACATTGATTTTTATCATACGTTATTTAAAGTATGACATACGCTCAATAACTGTTGGGTTGCGATCGCGCAATTAATCATAATTTAAGTAAGATGCGCTTTTAATAACTTACTAAAGAGCGATCGCCTTTCAACCTCTAAGCCCCAGAAATGGGTAAAATTACAGTAGTTTTTGGCACAATCACTTTAAGAATATCTTTAACTGCTTTAAGGGTTACAGGTAGTTCTCCAATGGGATGACCGTCAATATGAACTGGTATATTGACATCAGAAGTAAAGCTGACTTCTGCAACTCGATAGGTTTCTATTTTGGGGCTGTAGTGACGCTGACCTTTGCTAATTGCCCAAAAGTGACGCATCAGTTCCCATTTGCTAAAGTTGCGGAAAATACTAATTGTGAGTAAGCCATCATCAATTGCCGCATCGGGAGCAACAGTAAAACCAGTCCCGTAATAAGCTCCATTGGCAACTACAACTAATAGCGCTGACAGCCTTAATTCGCGCCTAGCAAGGGGCTTTTGTCTCGCAAACCGTCGTTTTAGAGGCGGTACACGGGCGGAGGCGATGGGGCGGTCAAATTCAATTCTTAGCCGTTGTGGTTTGTAGTTTATTGCTAATCTAGCCGCTTGCAATAGTTGTCCCCACCGACCGCCTTTGATTTCTTCACCCAAGGGAAAAAGGGCAGCATCTAACCCAACTCCCGCCGCTTCAAAAAAGTAATGTTCGTTATTAGCTTGACCTACATCAATACTTTTAATGTGACCCTGGGCAATTACCTGACAAGCTGCAACTAAATCGGTGGGAATACTCAGACTACGAGCAATATTATTGTACGTGCCAATAGGGATAATTCCGAGCGGAATAGGCGATCGCAGTAAACCTTTGGCAACTTCGCCTACCGTACCATCTCCACCCGCAACTACAACTAATTCGTAATCTTCCTCAATGGCTTTAAGAGCAATCAAAGCCGGGGAATTATCGGGATCTGTAAAAGCTATATCGGCTCTAATTCCTTCTGCGTCCATCGCCGCAATAATTTCTGGCAATTTCAGCAAATTAGGCTCGTCGTTGCCAGAAACAGGATTAATAATTAGCCGTATACGTTTAAGAGTTTGCAAAGCTTTTAACTCACCCGGAAAAGAACTCGCGCTTACATATTCTAACTTGTTCTTTTTTAATCCTGAATTAACGGATGTCTTCGTAAAACTTTTTCAGATAGGTAGGTGAAACACCCAAACCCCACAATATTCCAACATAAAGATATATGCCTGTAGCTTTTAGCGTACCCCAATGGGCTACTCGGCGATCGCTTGAAGTGACTATTCGGTTTACTTGACAAATACGTCCTAGCCGTACCAACTTTAAACACAAGTCTGCTTCTTCTAATATAGGTACATCATTAAAGCCGCCACAATCCCAGAAATCAGTGTGACGACAAAACATTACCTGATCGCCAAACAACAAGCGTAGTCCTTTAAAAAACAGGAGAGGGCGAAATATTAGTGGCGCGTAGTAAGTTTTTAAATAGTTATGCAAAGATACTCCCCAACGGGTAGTTTGAAAACCTGTCATTAACGAAATAAACCCTCCTCCAGCAATACGTTTGTCTTCTAAGGTAGCAACGATTACCGCAACCAAATCGTCAGGAACGCAAGTATCGGCGTGGAGAAAACACAAAATGTCTCCTGTAGCAGCTTTTGCGCCATAATTCATTTGAAGACTTCGTCCTGGTGGTTGGCAACTTAAAACTTTAATTCCTGCTTTATAAGCAATTGCTACCGTTTCATCTTCGCTACCACCATCGACTACTAATATTTCCTCTGCTGGAGGATTTAGAATACTCAACTGGTGCAAAGTACGCTCTAGACAGCTTGCTTCGTTAAGAGTCGGGATAATAATTGAGACACGAGACATTTAATATTACTGATAGTAGAGACGTTTTAGGCATCTCTACACTGTTAGCAATTTGTGATGTTTTTAATAAATATAGTCTTTAGTTAGCTCCTCTAATCGCTGGTCTATCCAGGGATTCTCTAAACATTTCTACATCATCACCATAACCAATAGGTAAAACTGCCTCAACGTTTTCATGGGGACGAGGGATAATTACCCAAGATTCTAAAGTCCCGCCGTATACCTTCTCTACTACGGCAATACCCGCCTCCATAGCTGCCTTAACTT
>CAJQOK010000020.1 GCA_905479905.1 uncultured Aliterella sp. | reverse complement strand
CAGCAACACCCAGATTAGTAAGAGTATTTGTCAAAAAAACTAATTTTTTTTGAGATTATTTTGTCAGCGAGGTCATTTATGTAGTACGAATGTTCTAGAGGCATTTTTATATTCCGCCCCTTGTATATTCATGGAACCCTTAACTGAAGCTCAACAACAATTGTATAACTGGTTAGTGAATTATGTTCACGATTACCAGCACTCGCCATCGATTAGACAAATGATGCAGGCGATGCAATTAAAATCACCTGCACCTGTACAAAGTCGTTTAGAACATTTACGTGCCAAAGGATATATAGAATGGACAGAAGGTAGAGCTAGAACTATTCGGATTACTCAAAATAATCGTCCTGGCGTTCCGGTTTTAGGTGCGATCGCAGCCGGTGGTTTAATTGAACCATTTACTGACACCGTAGAGCAAATAGACTTTTTGCATCAGGTTGTACCACCCCAAACCTTCGCTCTGCGCGTCATGGGTGACAGCATGATCGACGAACATATCACCGAAGGCGATTTAGTATTAATGCGTCCTGTACTAGAGCCAGATCAACTGAAAAACGGTACAATTGTCGCCGCAATGGTTGATGGACATACGACATTAAAACATTTCTATCGCTCTGGAAGTCGCGTAACGTTAAAACCTGCCAATGCCAAATACACGCCGATAGAAGTAGACGCAATTCAAGTACAGGTACAAGGCGCACTAATTGGAGTTTGGCGCGGTTATAACTAAAGGTATGAAATATTACTTTAAGAAATCACCGTACTAGAGTTCCTGACAATGTACCTAACGCAGAATCAAACCCAGCGACAGCCTAATTTACTCCAGCGATTAGTTAAGGAAAATCGTGGCAATTACCGCGCTACAACGCAACATGGATGTCCGCGAATACCGTTAACAATTCAATTGCGAGAGTATCAAAAGCAAGCCGTCGCTAACTGGTTTATTAATTCTGGGAGGGGAACGCTGAAAATGGCAACGGGTAGCGGTAAGACTATTACTGCTTTAGCGATCGCCTGCGAACTATATCAGAAAATTGGTTTGCAAGTATTGCTTATAGTCTGCCCTTACCGCCATCTAGTCAGCCAGTGGGCGCGCGAAAGTGAAAAGTTTGGGTTAGTCCCCGTTTTAGCTTTTGAAAGCGTCACTGGCTGGCAAAGTCAGCTATCCACGCAACTTTACAATGTCCGGGCGGGAAACCAAGCTTTTGTTACCGTAATTACGACAAATTCAACTTTAATGGGGGAAGGTTTACAATCGCAGCTAAAATACTTCCCCGAAAAAACTTTAATCGTCGGCGATGAAGCCCATAACCTAGGCGCACCCAAACTAGAACAAAGCTTACCTCGTAACATTGGCTTACGTCTGGCTTTATCAGCTACTCCAGAGCGCTATTATGACGTACAAGGTACAGAATTTATCTTTGACTACTTCGGCAAAGTATTACAACCAGAGCTTACTTTATCAGATGCGATTGCTCAAGGGGCTTTAGTTCACTACCTCTATTATCCTATTCTCGTAGACTTGACAGAACCGGAAGCTTATGCTTATGCGCGGTTAACTACTAGAATTGGTTGGATACTAGCCTCAAAAGAAAACATCAAAAATAACGAAGCTTTAACAGCTTTATTGATGCAGAGAGCTAGATTAATTGGTTGCGCGTCTAACAAATTAGTAGCATTAAAACAGTTGATGTGCGATCGCCTGCATACACATCACACTTTATTTTACTGCGGCGATGGCACAATTGAAGGTGCTGTTAGTAACGAAAATACCCGCCAAATCGCCGCCGTTGTCAAGCTTTTGGGTGCAGAGTTAAATTATCGAGTCAATACTTACACCGCTGAAACCCCGTTAGCGCAGCGCGAAGAATTACGCCGACAGTTTGAAAACAAAGACTTACAAGGATTAGTAGCAATTCGCTGTTTAGATGAAGGCGTAGATATTCCCGCCATCAAAACCGCAGTAATATTAGCTAGTAGCAGCAATCCGCGCCAATTTATTCAGAGGCGAGGAAGAATTTTGCGTCCCTATCCTGGCAAACAACGCGCTACTCTATTTGACATGATAGTTATACCACCGCAGTTAGATCGGCAAACTTGGGAAGTAGAGCGCAACTTACTAAGAAAAGAATTAAAAAGATTTATAGAGTTTGCAGATTTAGCAGACAATGCAGGCGAAGCTAGAAGCACTTTACTAACGTTACAAAAAGAGTACGGATTGCTAGACTTGTAAGCTTAGTTAAAATAATACATCCATTCTTTTTATTTGGTGCGTTTAGATACCAACATGAATCAAGAAACTAATATCAACGACATTCAAGCACCAATTACAACCGCACCACCTGAAGTTAAAAACATTATTGAAAAAGTATTACAAGCTGAGAAAGATAAATTATACATGAAAAGTCCTTGGAATATTAACGACGATATTCTCAAAATTATCAAGGAAGAAGTGCAATGAAATTGATGTCAATTCAATTAAATAATTTTCGTCAATTTTATGGCATGACACCGGAAATTATTTTAGCAGGCGGAGAGCGAAACACAACGGTTATTCATGGTAACAACGGCGCGGGAAAGACAACCTTACTCAACGCTTTTACTTGGGTTTTGTATGAAAAATTTACCGCCGCCTTTGCCGTAGAAGATCAATTAGTAAATAAACGTGCAGTTAGCGAAGTACAAATAGGTGAATCTGTTGAATGTTGGGTAAATCTTGTCTTTGAACATGATAGCAAACGCTATCGTTTTAGACGCTCTTGTTATGGTTATAGAACTAACGATAAAATCGAGCATACCAAGAGTAAACTATCTCCTTACATAGCCGCCGATGATGGAAGATGGGTAGTATCTCACCAACTAGCTGAAGATATAATTGGGCGAATTTTACCAGAGACATTGTATCAATATTTCTTTTTTGATGGCGAAAGAATTGAACGAATTGTTAGAGATGAAAAAAAGGGAGAAATTGCCGAAGCTACCAAAGAATTATTAGGAATAAAAGTATTAAATCGGGCAGTAGAACATTTAAAAGCTGCGAGGAGGACTTTGGAAGATGAATTAAAAATAATTGGTGATTCAGAAACCAAAAAACTCTTGAAAGAACAAGAGAGTTTAGAAACTAAAATTAACGAACTCTTAACACGACAAAAAGAAATATCTACAGAATCGCACTATCAAGAGGAAATTAGAAAAAATATAGGCGAGCGTTTATTAGAATTAAGTGGCGCGGGAGAACTTCAAAGTCGGCGCGACCAATTAGAACAACAAAGTAAATTGCTTAAAGAACAATTAAAACAAGCAAAAGATATCTTAAAAAGAGTGATTTCTACACGGGGTTATACAGTTTTACTATCTGATGTTACAGCCGAATTTAGAAACATTATTGATGGCTTACGAGAAAGAGGTGAATTGCCTACAGGCATTAAGCGTCAGTTTGTCGGAGATTTATTAGAACAACAACGTTGTATTTGTGGCGCTGAGTTAATAAATGGTACTCACGCCCATCATTTAGTAGAATCTTGGCTAGACAAAGCAGGTTCTTCAGATGTAGAAGAAATAGCGATTCGGATGGGAGCGCAAGTAGATGAAATTGATAAACAAGTTCCTGAGTTTTGGCATGAAGTAGATCGCCAGCAAGATAATATTAAACAGTATAGAACGGAAATATCGACCTTAGAAAA
>CAJQOK010000019.1 GCA_905479905.1 uncultured Aliterella sp. | reverse complement strand
CCCGTTCTGCAATTAATACTTTTGGTGCTATTCCCTGCTGCGTCCATTGAGACAATTCTAAGTATAATTGCTCAGTTAGTTGAATTAATTGCTGGAAATCTCTACCTAGCAGCCAATTGTTAGCACTTCGTTGAAGATCATTTAAGCGTTGTAGCATATACAAAATCTTTGAGACGCTGGGCGCAAATTACCTATCTACGCTTAAGAGCTTGCAAGCAATGTCATGAACCACATCTACATCGGTTCTCCAGGCTTCCTGCTCTTTATAGAGCCGCTCTTGCCCTAGCTAAATTTGTTTATAACTTAAAATTACTTAGTTTGCGATCGCTCTTGGTCAATTTCAGCTTGAATCCGTGCTAATTCCTCTGGGGTAAGCTCCTCTAACCTCTTTTGAAAATAGGCTTTTTCGTAGGCTTCCCGTTGCTGAATATAAGTCATTTTGTTGCCTGCGGCTCTGGTAATGTAAGTCGCTACCCAGCCAATTAAGCCAGCTACCAACAATAATTGACTCCAGATACCCGCTTCTAGATTGTCTAAACCAGCTACCTGCAACACTATATAAACTAGCCCACCCGCCACAAAAATACCGACACCAATGCCTAAAACATCAATTTTTCGCATGATTTACCCCTGAACTTGTCGTCGTTGGGGGCGAAAATTTGCAAAAGGTGACAGTAGTAGTAACCCTGGAAAAAAGAAAAATACTAAAAAGTACATAAACCCGCGCTCAAAGGAAGTAGCCGTATACCAACGTAGCCTTAAATAAAATAAAGTCCCGATCGGTAATACAAATAAGTAAGAGCCAGCCAGTATTAAGTAAAGTAAGGGTACAATCATGGGTTTTCTGTTCCAAGTGCCAAAGGCGATTTCACCTGCTATATTATTACGTTTTTTGCACTTTGACGCATGGACTACCTACAAAATTCGGTAAAGCTCGCGCGGAGTATCCCCCGGCAGACTTTACGGCAATTTCAGCCTAAAATCAAAAATTCCTATTTTTTTCTATTTACAAATGAATTGATTGTGTATATAGTTAGAAGTCGCGCTCAAATTAAGACCGGGGGCATGGCGGAATGGTAGACGCTGCGGACTTAGAAAACTGAGCCTTGACTGGAGAAATCTGTCAAGTGACCGCTCTCAAACTCAGGGAAACCTAAATCTGACAACAGACAAGGCAATCCTGAGCCAAGCCGAAAGCCTAGGTTTTCGGAAGGTGCAGAGACTCGACGGGAGCTACCCTAACGCAACGAGGCGAGGGTAAAGGGAGAGTCCAATTCTCAAAACCTAAAGATTTTATCTTTAGGCAGTAGCGAAAGCTGCAAGAGGATGAAAATCCGTTGATGTAAAAGTCGTGAGAGTTCAAGTCTCTCTGCCCCCATAACAAAAATATAAAAACCTCGCGGGATGCTGGAAACTCAGTTTTTTTAGAAATGAGAACAAAGCGTTTCACGGGGTAATTTATTAACTACCTAGAATTTAGGGATATAGCAGGGTTTGCACAAAAGAAAACCTGAAGTAGGCTTTGACGCACTTAAGACCAAAAAGCGTTTTAGACTCACAAGCCGTTGCTAGGAAGCAATAAGCACAGCCACTAAGTCTTAGGTTGCTCAGTCACTAAATTGACTGAGCGGATGTCAATGCTACAATAAGCTCAAAATTAAAAATGATAACTTAATACTAAGCCACGTCTTGGTATAAAAGCGTTTGCTTGTAGGAATTAATTTGCAGTAAGCAATCAAATTATTTTTTTGGGTTAAATTAAAACTATGTTGAGGCAAAAGCCCGTATATTTACTAAAATTGAGTTTCGCTAACATAATAAATAATAAAGTTATCAGTAGAATATCGGTGGTATATAACAGGAGATAGAAATAGCTTTATCAATAATAAATCGCATTAAGTCAATGACCAAAAACTATTTTATAAATACAAATTATCATAATTACCCAAGTGGGCTAAATATTAAAATAATTTCTTAGACTACTTTATACTTATTAAGTGCTGTTATGACAGATAATCAAAATTATCAAGCAAGTGTCAAAATAATTAGACCAACGGAAGATATTGAGCAAGCTCAAGATAAAATATATTCTTTTTTAATGGGTATTATTAAAAGTTGGTCGCCCGAAGCCGTTTTGCAAGAATTTAATAGTTTATTTATTCAGCATTTAGGTTCTACCAGTTCGGGGGCTGTTGAAGGTTTATATGAAATTGTGGTCGCTGGGGAAGAAGAAGTATTTTATACAACGCTTAAACGCTGCTGTTACATATTAATAAATAACTGGAAAACTACTAAACAAATAAAACATATACATAATTTAGTTGAGTTATTCAAAAACCCAAGTCTTGAAAAAACTTCGCTTTCACCAATTAGTAATTGTTTAAGAATTTGGTTAAAAAAGTTTGTAAATAGTCAAGACTACCAAGAGATTAAACTATTTGCAGATAAAGTTGTTAGCCAACAAACTCAACAAACGCAAAAAACACACCACTGGAGCGAACGTTATAGTTCTCATATATTTGTAGCTCAATCTGTCAATCCTAAAAATTCTTTAGAACACCGAGAAGCTGCTAAGGAAAGAGCAAAACATTTAAGGTATCGCTTCAAATTTGATTTGACAATGTACCTTGCTCGTTCAGAAACTGATACCCAAAGCAATTTATCAAGGAACCCAACGAGTGTAAGTGATGAGGTTTTAAGGTTAATTAAAACCATCGTAGCCAAACGTGAACCAACTACTTATAAGAAATTTGCAAAAATTTTTACAGAGCAGGCTAAAGGGCAAAAATATAGGAGTTACAAGCAAAATCTGCACAAATACTTAAGTATCTTCATCGATCACGAAGAACTATTAGATACATTAAATTTAAAAATATTGCCACTCTATGAAAAGCATAATGAGGAAACTTTAACTGATTCTTTACTAATTATTACCTGTAATCGATTAATAGAGAATTTAACTACAGAAAATCATCGTCAGCCATCACCATTATTTTTGTTACTAATTTCTCAAAGTAATACTTTGACATTAGTAACGGTATTACTTAAAATTGTGCTTATTTGCAAACCGGCTTACTCTCATTTAGAAACTTGCATTGTCGATTTAATTCGTTACTACGAAGACTTTAAAGAAGAGGAATGCGATTCGATGATTAACTTTTTAGAAATGTACAACATTATACTGGCTATTTATGGAGATAGTACAACTTTATTGTAATTATTAATTTTTTAATTGTATGCAAGTCGGTAAATACTTTACCATTAAAGATTTTTGCACTTGTACTAATACTTATCAGAAATACACTAAAGAAATTAATTGCTACCCGACCAACTTAAAATTGACTATTTCAGCCCTACAAGCTTTGAGTCAATTTATTTTAGAGCCGATAATTGACTGCTTTGGAAAAGATAAGTTTCAGCTAACTTATGGCTTTTGTTCTTCAGACTTACGGAAATATTTAGACAAAAAAGATCCTTTGACAGGAATTAAAAACGGTCGAATAGATCCCGCAAGAGATCAGCATATGGCTTACGAAGTCAAAAAAAACGGGAAATATTACTGTGAAAGACTAGGCGCTGCTTGTGATTTTTTGATTATAGATGAAAAGAGCGATCGCATTGTTGAATGGATATTGCGATCGCACTTACCCTTTGATTCTATCTATTTCTACGGCGCAGATAGACCAATTCATATTAGTTACGGACTTCAGCATAAGCGAGATATCTGGACATTTACCGCTAAAGGGACACCAACTAGAAAAGGGATAGAAAGTTGGATTGAATTAGCTAAGTATTAAAAAAGTTTTTGCTATTAGCTCTTTTTTTGTTTAACGCCGAACGTAGTAATTTTAACTTATAAGGATCGGCATCTTTGCGCCACCGCAATTGATAATTTTCGATAGTAGCACAGTGTTCTATCAAACATTTTTGCCAACCTTGCAAGCGCTTAATTTCTTGCCAATTATCTAACAAACCCCAATCTTGTTCTTGATCGCTTAGTTTAGCAAATTTGGCGTATTGTGGATAGTCACAAGTAACCAAGGTGTCTTTTTGGTGCAATACCGGGGGATTAGAGTCGTCATCGTAATTTGTATAAAATACTTGCAAATCCCGTAAATCTATCTGCATACTAGCGGCTAAAGTAGGATGAGGTTCGAGATCGAAATTTGGGTAAAAATAGTAGGAAATTTTTGGTGCTTTAGTATGAAATTTAACAACATTAGCCGAGTCCATTCGTCCAATAGTGCGACTAGCGCAACCTTCGTAGAGTCGTAGTAAGGGATTAAGAGATTCTAGGCTAGAAACATGAACTATTAACGAATTGGGCAGTTTTTGACCAACTTCGGACTTTTGGCAACATTGGTCAATAATAGCCAAATTGCCAACGCCAAACAGCATCTCATCGGCGCTGAGGAGTAATTGCTTATAACTACCAAACAAAGCTTTAATGTCTTCTTGAATTTGGGGTTTTAACTCTGCTAATTTTGGGCGGTGGCTAAACTTGCTTAAAGCAAAATATACTAACAAATCTTCTCGGCGTTTTTGCGCTATTTCTTCCCATTCTTGAGAGTCTGTAACTTGAAGAATTACTTGAAAGGCGCGTTTAAAACTAGCAAATTCTGCTAGTAGTTCTAACTGTTGCCCAATTTCGCCTTTTACAGGCAATCGTCCGCGATCGCTGATAAACTTCATTAAGGGAGTAAGTAACTCTCGATAATCTTCAAACCGCTTACTAGGGACGCGAATTTTAGGTGTAGTAGCGCGAGAACGATAGCGAGAAGCGCGAAAACTTTGCCCAAGACTTGCATCTCGAAAGACAAAATAAATCCCCAAAGCTACCGGAATTGCCTCTATTTCTAATACCTGTTCGATGTAAGTTTTTAGTTCTTCTTGTTCGTAGTATTTTTGAAAAGTATTGCGCCGCGTAACTACACCATCACCGTAAGCTATTTGTCCTCTAGTGCGATCGCTTATCAATACTTGCGCGGACACAATCAATACTTGGCGCGTAAGTTCCCAAGCTTTAATCAAAGCTTCCCGACGTTCTCCAGTATCTTCAATAACATTAATTACATACCCCAAATTAACCACGTCGGCGGCGATAAGGGGAGTATCTGGGGAATAATAAGGATCCCATCCTGTACTGCTGTAACCTAAGTTATGAATGCAACTAATATCGCCACCGTAGCCGCAACCATAATCAAAAAAAGTAGTTTCCGAACTAAATAAATCTGCCTCTACAGCAAGGCGTACCGGGCGGGATAATTCAGTGCGAGCGATCGCTGCTTTATGGCGCTCAATGCGGGGAGAATCGCCTTGAGCGCGTTCTGGATGCACGATTAAGCTATGTCCTTGCAGTTCAACTCCTTGCAATTCTAAACGTTGCTCCCATAGAAGCCGCGTGCCAATTGCTGTAGTATTACGGAGCAATCCTAAAGCTTGTTCAAGACCAGTTAAAGCTGCAAACTCTGAGTAAAGCGGATAATCGGGCGTGACAAAAGTTTCTTTACGGTGCAGTATGGGCGGATTATCGGAAGTACGGTAGTCTCGGTAGCTAGTTGCTAAAGTTTGTAAATCAACAACGATGCTTGATTGTAAAGCGGGATGAGGATCTGTATCAAAATCAGGATAAAACAAATAAGAAATTTTGAACTTATCTGTACTGAATTTGACAATATTTACATTCTGCTGCGCTCTAGCAAACTTGGCGCTTTCTTCGTAGCTTTGCAATAAAGGATCGAGACTAGGTAAAGCCGAAACATGGACGTAAAGAGCCGACGGTAAACGCTTGCCAACTTCGCTCTGTTGGCAGAGTTCAGAAATAACGTCAAGTTGGTTAAGACTGTACATGACAAACTTAAACAGTAAATTTCAACGAATAAAAATTAGTTGTACTTAAGGCAATATATAGCGATCGCCTACTCAAACTATGCAACAAGCCTTTGTAGTTTAAATTTACGTCTACTTTGCTTGAAGTTGTAGCAAAAGTTAGCAAATCTTTGTATTTGTATAATAAATATTTTTTCTCACTAAACACCACAAATAATCCTATCAATGGAAAGGTTGTAAATCTCTCTAGAGTTAGATAACAGGCGTTTAATTGAGCAAATAAGAATGTGACCTTGGCTAGAGGTATCTCTTGCTACTGAATTGCTACTGTTAGCGATTGTTGATTAATTATCAGCTAATTTAAGTAGATAGCGTCAAAGAAGCTATTTTTAGAAGCGATCGCATTTACACAAATGTTTACCGTGTTTAAAAAATAGATTTCGGGCATAATTCGTCATAAAAGCTACAAGGAGGAATGGGTGAATAAGTTAACTGCTTTTTTTAAAAAACTACGGTTACGTCAAGTTCTAACAGTATTGTTAGCAGGCGTATTGCTAACAATTAGCACCGCTTGTAATTCCGCAAATGTTCAAGGTGCAAACCCAAATAGCGCGCCCGTAAAAGCAGGCGGTATTCTCTATCCCGGTGCGGAGACACCAGCAGGAAGAGCGCAAAGAGAAACAGAGCTACCAATAAAAACTAGCGAAGACTTTATAGAGCCTAAATTAGGTGGACTAAATCAACGTAATGCAGATTTAGGCGAACGAGTAGAAAATCGTGTAGAAGCGGCTACTGATGCCTTTAAAGAAGCAGCAGGGTTTGTCAAAGATAAAGCTGATGAAGCTGGAAGAAGACCAGAATTTCAAAGTAACCCTGCTCTGCATAAATAAATAATTTGTATTTATTGCCCTGATTATTTTATGGATTAGGGCAATACCTAACTCAAGATTAATTTCATCAAAAAAACGGAGTAGAACTATGAGCAAGATAATTAATTGGGTGAAAAGAGTTAAATTGAGTCAAATAATTTTGACTTTTTTAGCCGGAGCTTTGCTAATATTCAACACTGCTTGTAATAGCGCCCAAGCTACTGCACCAAGTAATAGACCAAATGTGCCTTCTGGTGTGCAACCAGATAAAGGGTTAACTTCTGGTAAAAATCCCAGACCTGAAGTTCCTAATGAAGCTACAACTAGCCGCTTTCAAAAAGGAACAATGAATGACTTTAGCGACTTAGACCCTAGAGCAGAAAAAGCTGAATCAGCAATAAAAGATAAAGCCGCAGCTTTGAAAGAAAATGCCGAGCGCAACGTTATCGATCAAACTGGAAGTCTTACAGATAATACTAAGCGTATCCTTGATAAGAAAGGCGAAAACGCAGAAGATTTTGGTAAAAATCTGAGAGATAACGCTGAAGGTGCTAAAGATAAAATTCAAGGTACGGCGGAAGATTTGGTTAAAGGAACAAAGCGCGGTTCAGAAAATGTTAAGGACAATACTTTAGATGCAACTAAAGGTGTAAATAGAGCGGCGGAAAATGCTACAGAAAACATCAAGCAAAATACTCCCAATGTTAGAAATTTAGCTAGGGATGCAAAAAGAAACATCGATAATACTGCCGACGATTAATGCAATAAAAAGTAGGGACACAATACATTGCGCCCCTACGCCCTTGAAAAAAGGGGGAAATATTTAAAGTCAGGTAATGTCCTGGCTTTTATTGTTTGTAAATAACTACAAACTGCGGTTTTTTTGTGCATACCAGCATTGTAAAGCTATTCTATGAACTTCTCGCCAAGAAATTCCCTCGCGTCTAGCTAATTGCGCGCAATCTTCATACTCTGGCTGGACGTTAGCAACTATCCCTTTTTTTGACCACGCAACTTTAACACCAACTACACCATAATCTGTCTCGACTTG
>CAJQOK010000018.1 GCA_905479905.1 uncultured Aliterella sp. | reverse complement strand
AAGGTTTTTTTCTTCTGCTGTCAGCCCTGTAACGTCTTGCAAGGTGGCTACAGGTTCGGCTTTGGTTTTGGCTATCCAATTTCGCCAAAAAGGGCTGTAGACGGTGTAGGGCGCATTAGAACCCGTGCGGATATCTTCGGGAGCATGGAGTAATTGATCCCAGTTTTTTTCTTTAAACTCAATGCCTTTTTCTTTGAGTGCATCCAATACCGCGCGATCGCGTACCTGTGAATACGGTTCAACATCCCAGTTCCAAAATACCCCACGAGCGCTCAAAGCCGCCGCTAAATTGGGTATTGCTTGAGTTGGATCGCCTTTAATAATTAGTAATTCGCTACCTATTTGGGCGTAACGTTGTTGTAAGTGTTGCAGACATCCCATCATATAAGTAACGCGCACCGGGGCAACATCATCGCGTTCTAAAATATTAGGATCGAGGCAAAATACCCCTACTATCTTTTGACTATGCGATCGCGCAAGTTCAAGTCCGGTATTGTCACTGAGGCGCAAATCGCGGCGATGCCAAAATAAAATTAAGTCAGACATTTAAGATTAATTTAGTACGAGTGTACTAATATTTTAAGACGATTTATTAGCCAAAAGCTCAATAAATTGGGCGTGTTCGGGGGAATTTAATCCTAACTGTAACAGTGCGATCGCTTTTACCATTTCTCCCGCCAGTAATGAAGGGACAAATAACCACAAACCCGGAAAAACGAGACTTCGCACTACTCCATTGTCATCGGGTTGTAGTGGTACATATTCACCAGATTGGAGGCTAAACCAATCAAGCTTATTTTCAAAAATCTGCCAGACAATGTACTCTTGAACTCCATTACGGCGATATACTTGCTTTTTGTCATGGAGATCGTAAGCGGCGCTACTAGCGGCAATTTCTACAATTAATTCGGGAGAACCTTCTACATAGTCATCGTCACTAACAAGACTTCGCCCACCGGACTCTATTCTTAGTAAAGCATCGGGCTGTGGTTCGTTATCTAAATCTAGGCGCACGGTGGCATTGTCAAGCAAAGAAACCCCTGGCGTTGCAATCCAGTAAGCTGAAAGCATCGCCATAATTGCCGCATGAGGCTGACCATGACTTTTAGCTCTTACAGGCGATGCCATGTATACTATCCCCTCAATTAGTTCAGCTTTCTTTAACTTTGGCATTGCTGAGTAACGACGCTCAAATTCGATTCGCGTCAGGCGATCGCCATTTTCTAGAGGTAAGATTTGAGTAGTAATAACTTGTACTTTTAAGGAAGTCATAACTAATTGAGGAAAGGACGAGCGAGAAAAAAGCTAGAAATTGATTTAGCATCTACAGGCTCACCTTCTAAAATAGCTTGTTCTAATTCTTGGGGAGTGAGCAAAACTGTCTCTATATCTTCATCGTCATCTTGAACGGGCGGTTTGTCTAAAATTTCTAATTCTTGAGCGAGAAAGGCATAAATAATTTCATCAGAGTAACCCGGTGCTAAGAAAAATTCACCGAGTTTTTGCCACTTATGAGCGCGATAACCTGTTTCTTCTTCTATTTCGCGGCGGATGGTTTCGGCGGGTGATTCATTAAGTTCTACTGTACCTGCCGGAAACTCTAATAATCTACCTTGGACTGCAAAACGGTACTGTTTGACTAAAACAAGTTTACCTTCGGGAGTTACTGGCACGGCTAAAGCGCCCCCTGGATGTCTGATACATTCCCATTCACCTTCTGCTTGATTTGGTAAACGTAGACGATTGACTTCAAAATCAAATTTGCGCCCTCGGTATTGCAGACGTTGCTTTAATAATTGGGGGGGTTCTCTACCTATAGCCATTTTGGTTAAATTTTGATAACTCCTGAACAGTTTACCGCTTGCACCAACTGCGCGATCGCAAGTCCTGAAACTGGTTCAATCCAATTAGGGGCAATTTCTGCTAAAGGTACAAGAACAAAAGCACGTTCGTTCATGTGCGGATGAGGTAATTGTAATTGGGGAATATCTAAAATTAAATCTTCGTAGAGCAACAAATCAAGATCGATGGATCTTGCGCCCCATCTTTCTTTTCGCACTCGTCCAAACTTGGCTTCTACTCCTAGTAAGGTTTTGAGTAATTGCTGGGGTAATATTTGTACTTGTAGCAAGGCGCAACTATTTAGGTAATCTGGCTGGGGTATTCCGCCTACAGGCTTTGTTTTGTACCAACTAGAAACTTTTTGTACTGCAATACCTGGAGTGGCGGCTAATACTTGCAAGGCGGCGGTTAAAATCCCTTGAGAATCACCTAAATTACTACCAAGGGCGATCGCGCATTGTTTGGTTTCACTGATCTGCAAAGCTTTGTCATTACTCCATTCAAAAACTATTATTTTATGTTTTGCTGGTAATTTCAGCTAAAAAATTTATGCTTCTCCTTTCTAAAAGAGCGATCCCAACCAAGTAGTAGAATAAACAAAACGATTGTTTAAGCTGTATCGCTATTGAGGAACTAAATAAAAGTGTCCAAATTAATCCCCTGGTTTAAAGAGCGAACAACTAAAATTAATGATTCTGCGCTAGGGGAAAAAGTACGCCCTAAAAAACTAACTTTGGTAGAGAAGATCAAAAGTTTAGTCTATGCCAAAATCCCTACAGCCAAACCTTTGTATCGTTACTATTGGTTTTGGCTGCTAGTTGTAGCTAGTGGAGGAAGCGTTGCTTGGATGGTGTTTTGGTCGAGTATTGAACGCAGTCTACCTGAAGCGACAGAACTCTATACTTTTATCCGTGATGATACCTTAACTATTACTGCTGGCGATGGTAGTATTTTGCAACAACAAGGGCCGGCGACTAGAGAACAGTTAAAACTTAGTCAAATACCTAAGCCACTGATACAAGCTTTTATTGCGTCAGAAGATCGCCGATTTTACAATCATCACGGTGTAGATTATCAAGGCATTGTCAGGGCGTTTGTAAATAATATGCGATCGCGCAACTTAGGCGAAGGTGGAAGCACAATTACCCAGCAATTAGCGCGAATTTTGTTTCTAAATCAAGAACGCACCTTTGGGCGCAAGTTTAGAGAAATCAGTTTATCCCAAAAAATCGAGCAAAAATTAACTAAAGAGCAAATTTTAGAACGTTACTTAAATTTGGTGTATTTAGGGTCGGGTGCTTACGGTGTCGCCGATGCTTCTTGGGTATATTTCAGCAAACCTGTAGATAAATTAACCCTAGCAGAAATGGCAACTATTGCTGGACTCGCCCCCGCACCTAGCCTTTATTCTCCAGTTGTGAACCCAACGGCGGCTAGGCGGCGGCGGGATTTAGTATTGCAAAGAATGCAGGAAGATAGGGTAATTACGCCTCAAACTGCCAAAACTGCTATAAATACGCTCACAACACTTAAACCAAGTTTGCCCAAAAGACTCCAAGTAGAAGCACCTTACTTTACTACCTATATTCAGCAAGAGTTACTTAAATATATTTCCCCAGAACGGATAGAAGCTGGAGGTTTAACCGTTGAAACTACTTTAAATCCCCAATGGCAAAAAGCCGCAGAAACGGCGGTAAAAAACACGGTAGCTCAAAATGGACGTTGGCAGCACTTTGAGGAAGCTTCTTTAGTTAGTATTGACCCCCGCAGTGGCGAAATTAAGGCAATGGTAGGAGGCAAAAATTTTCAGGTCAATCAGTTTAATCGCGTCACTCAAGCCCAACGCCAGCCAGGGTCTACTTTTAAGGGCTTTGTCTACGCTGCGGCGATCGCCTCTGGGATGTCTCCTAACAAATCTTACATCGACGCACCTTTTATCGTAGAAGGCTACGAACCATTAAATTATGATCGCAGTCACCGAGGTTGGATGACTGCAAGTAGCGCCCTAATTTCCTCAATTAATACAATCGCTGTCAAGGTTTTAATTGATGTCGGCTTTGAACCAACTATTAAACTTGCTCACAATATGGGCATCAAATCAGAACTTAAACCTACTTATTCTCTAGCTTTAGGTTCTAACGAAGTAAATTTACTCGAACTAACTAGCGCCTACGGTACTTTGGCAACTCAAGGGACACATATTGAAACTCATGGGATTCGGCGGATTTTAAATCGTGGTGGCGAGGTTATTTATCGCTCAAAATACCAGTCTAAACGGGTGCTAGACCCTGGTAGCGCGGCAATTATGACCTGGATGCTCAAAAGTGTTGTCCAGTCGGGTACAGGTCGCGCCGCGCAGCTAAATCGCCCAGTGGCTGGAAAAACTGGCACTTCTGATGAAGCCCGCGACTTGTGGTTTATTGGCTATATTCCCCAAGTTGTAACGGGGGTGTGGTTGGGTAATGATAATAACGATCCTACCTGGGGTAGCAGCAGTACGGCGGCTTCCACTTGGCATCAATTTATGGCGCAGGCGGTGCAAAAAATGCCTGTAGTAGCATTTCCCTCAAGACCAAAGTTAGAAGGGCGCATTGGTAGTATTAAGGCGCAAAAACTCAAACCCAAAAGAGTTATTTTAGGGCGTATTCGTCCCAAACGTCTCACTGGGCAAGGAGAACAAAATATACAAGCAATTCCTGAATCTAATCGGCAACGAAGACGGGGAGGTTCAAGGCGTTATGATGAGCAAAAACCAGAAACTACAGTGCGGCGTACTCGACGCTATAGAGGCGATCGCCCAACTAATAATTCTTCCCCCAGGCGACTGCGGAGGAGTCAAGAATCGGTTGCACCATTAAGAGAGCGATCGCAACCTAAAGTTAGGTCTAGGTCTACTCCCCAAAATACACCCCCAAGGTCTACATTTACGCCCCAAAGTCCGCCAACCCAATCTTGGCGAGAGCGGCTTAAACCTGTAGAACGTCCGCCTAACAACCCCCCGGCGGCAGCACCCCAAAGAGACCCTAC
>CAJQOK010000017.1 GCA_905479905.1 uncultured Aliterella sp. | reverse complement strand
GAGTAGCCGGGGGGTTTTGGTTTGCCAGAGGGGTTGGCTTTGCCACTGCTAAGGTTAAAGGGCGATTGAGCGTGATAGCCTACTTGATCTTGCTCGGCGATCGCATATCCTTTACCCTTAACTGTAGATACATGAACAATTACAGGCCCCGTATGTTGGTGCGCCTGCTGGAAAGTAGCGATTAATTCTTCTAAATTGTGACCGTCTACGGGCCCCATATAAGTAAGGCCCAGTTCTTCAAATACTGCGCCAACTTTTGGCACGGCGAGGCGCTTCATACCTTCTCTAAGTCGTCCAAGTTCTGGCGAGAGGGAGTCACCCACAAAAGGTAACTGCTTGACTTGTTCTTTGAGATTGTCAGAAATAAACTGCACTGGAGGACTAAGGCGCATTTTATTCAGGTGGCGAGAAATTGCGCCCACATTGGGAGAAATTGACATTTCATTGTCATTTAATACCACAAGCAAATTAGTTTTGGGCAAGTGGCCGGCGTGGTTGATTGCCTCTAATGCCATCCCGCCCGTTAAAGCGCCATCACCAATTACAGCTACAGTTTTAAACTTTTCGCCCTTAGCATCTCGCGCTAATGCCATCCCTAAAGCGGCTGAGATACTTGTAGAAGCGTGTCCGGCTCCAAAATGGTCAAATTTACTTTCACCGCGCTTGAGGTAGCCTGCAATGCCGTCTTTTTGCCGCAGGGTATCAAAGCGATCGTAGCGTCCAGTAATTAGTTTGTGTGGATAAGCCTGATGACCTACATCCCAAACAACTTTATCGTAATCTAAATCCAATGTCTGATAAAGCGCTAGTGTCAGTTCTACCACACCCAGACCTGGGCCGAGATGTCCGCCGCTTGTGGCGACAGTTTGCAAATGCTTTTCTCTAATTTCAAGGGCGATTTGCTGCAATTGGCGGATTGATAAACCGTGCAACTGGTTTGGATGGGTGATGTCACTCAGGTGCATAGGGGGGTACTCTCGCTGATTTTATCTATTGCGGGCGATCGCTATTGAAACTCTATCCGCATAAAATTTGGATAAGGCCGCACCTAGCGATTGTATTTCCATCTTTCACTTTAGAACTTTTTGATGGCTTTGAGTGAAAAGCCGAGCTTTTTTAGTTATCGGCGTGAATTAACACGCTTTAGTATCCAAGCAATACCCTTATATTCAGGAACTTGGGCGATCGCACTTTGTGATATAAATACCCCAAATATTAGCAATATTGCTATACGCAGCTTGCCCAACTTCAGCATATAATAACCCAGTATCTGCGATCGTTTGATTGCATTATTTTTGACATATGTAGAGACGGAGCAGCGCTACGTCTCTACATATAAAACATCAAAAAATTTGCTAACTCTAAACATTGAATCTAAATAGCAATACATCACCTTCTTGGACAACGTACTCTTTACCTTCACTACGAACTAAGCCTTTTTCTTTGGCTGCACCCATTGATTTAGTTGCTACTAAATCTTTATAAGCTACCGTTTCCGCACGAATAAAACCGCGCTCAAAATCAGAATGAATTACTCCGGCGGCTTGGGGTGCAAACATCCCGGCGTTGATAGTCCAAGCGCGAGTTTCTTTTGGGCCAGCAGTGAAATAAGTACGCAATCCTAAAAGCTCGTAAGTAGCCCGAATTAAAGATTTTAAACCACCTTCTTCTACTCCTAACGAAGCTAAAAAATCTGCCCGATCTTCGGCGGGTAATTCGACTAATTCTGCTTCTACTTGAGCCGAAACTATCACAACTTGAGCATTTTCTTGGGCGGCAATTTTTCTGACTTCTTCAACCCATTTATTACCCGTTGCTAGTTCTTCTTCTGATACATTGGCTGCATAAATAATTGGTTTATTAGTTAGCAATCCTAAATCTTTGATTGCTGCTAATTCTTCTTCATCTAAATTTACTTGACGGGCTGGTTTACCTGCATTTAAAGCGGCGATCAATTTTTCTAATACTAATACTTCCCCCTGTGCATCTTTACTTGCGCGTGCTTGCTTGCGAGTGCGATCGCATTTACGTTCAATTTGATCTAAATCTGCTAAACCCAACTCTAAATTGATAATTTCAATGTCTCTAGCAGGATCTACCGAGCCACTGACATGAATAATATCATCGTTATCAAAACACCGCACTACATGAACGATCGCATCTACTTCGCGGATATGAGACAAAAATTTGTTGCCTAAACCTTCATTTTGACTTGCACCTTTAACTAACCCCGCAATATCTACAAACTCTATCCGTGTCGGGACAATTTGCTCGGATTTGGAAATATCGGCTAAAACTTGTAATCGCTCATCAGGAACCGATGCAATCCCTACATTCGGTTCAATCGTGCAGAATGGGAAGTTGGCGGCTTCCGCCTTGGCATTGGCAACCAATGCGTTAAATAAGGTAGATTTTCCGACGTTAGGTAGTCCAACAATTCCGGCTTTGAGCATGATACTTTTTCTTTTGCTTACTATTGCCAGGATATCAAACCTACACGCTACTATATATTTTGCGCGCTCGCACTTGCGCGCAGGGCTTATCACTACGTCGAAAAATTACTTATGCGAAGCCCGTTACCGTTCCAGCTTGCGCTATTTTAAACAGGGGAAGGAATTGTTTGCGGAATTGGCGCAGGTACAGGTTGCGGAATTGGCGCGGGTACGGGTTCCGGTACAGGGGATGGTAAGGGTTGAGGAATAGGTTCCGGTAGCGGTGGTTGGGGATTTGGTTCGGGTAAAGGGCCGGGATTTGGATAAATCATAGTTAACCTAACAAGTTATACGACTTTAATTAAGTTAAGTATTTGGGGCAAAATTATCATCCTTCCAAGTAATTACTTCATAGAGAATAGACAGCGCGATCGCTGCGACTGGGATAGGATTGTATTTCAATTCTTATATTGGAATAGTGTTAGATCAGGACAAAACCCCCCTTTTAGACGCGCTTAAAAAGTACGCCCGTAGCAATCATGCGGCTTTTTATACGCCCGGACACAAAAAAGGACAAGGCATTTCACCCCAATTAATCGATTGCTTTGGTTCTGAAGTTTTTAAATTTGATTTGCCAGAATTACCAGAAATAGGCAGCTTATTTGATTCCCAAGGTGTAATTCAATCGGCGCAAGAACACGCCGCCGCCGCCTTTGGAGCAGATAATACTTACTTTTTAGTTAATGGTTCTACTTGCGGGACTATAGCGGCAATTTTAACTACTTGCGGTGTAGGGGATAAAATAATTTTGCCACGCAACGTGCATCAATCGGCGATCGCTGGCTTGATTCTTTCTGGTGCTACTCCCATTTTTGTTAATCCCGAATACGATCCGATATTAGATATTGCTCATAGCATCACGATTGAAGGCGTAGAATCCGCTTTAAAGCAACATTCCGATGTAAAAGCGGTAATGATGGTGTACCCAACTTATTTCGGCGTTTGTGGGGATGTAAAAGCCGTCGCCCATTTGACTCACAAGTACAATATTCCGCTATTAGTTGACGAAGCACACGGAGCGCATTTTGCTTTTCATCCTGACTTGCCTATTTCAGCATTAAAAGCGGGTGCAGACTTAAGCATTCAATCGATTCATAAAACTCTAGGCGCTTTAACTCAAGCTTCTATGCTGCACGTCCAAGGTGACAGAATTAATAGAAACAGATTAACCAAATCTTTAGAATTAGTCCAATCTAGCAGCCCTAGTAATTTACTTTTAGCTTCTTTAGATGCCGCACGTCAGCAGATGGCTGTAAAAGGCAAACAATTAATGTCTCGCACCTTGCAATTAGCCCAGAGTGCAAGAAATCAAATTAGCCAAATTCCCGGCTTATCAGTTTTAGAACTTACCATTGCTACACCTGGATTTGTAGCTTTAGATAAAACCCGGCTAACTATAAACGTTTCTGGCTTGGGATTAACGGGATTTGCAGTTGATGAAATATTAGTTGACTGTGGTGTAATTGCTGAATTACCTTCGCTGCAAAATCTGACGTTTATTATTAGTTTGGGAAATATTGACGCAGATATAGAGCAATTAGTGCAAGCAATGAAAATTGCTACTAAGCATAAACAAGTTTTGGCAATGGAAAGTGCTATCTCACCATTCAATCACGAATCCAAAGTAGCAATCACACCACGTCAGGCATTTTACGCAGATACAGAAACTTTACCTATAGAGCAAACGTGCGATCGCATTTGTGCTGAATTAGTCTGTCCTTATCCCCCAGGAATCCCAGTTTTAATCCCTGGAGAAGTAGTCACAACTGAAGCAATTATTTATCTGCAAAAAATTCAAAGTTTGGGTGGATATGTTAGCGGGTGTGCCGATTCTAGCCTCCAAACTTTAAAAGTAATCTTAGACAAAAGCTAACAAGTCTTCGTCAATTAAAACGCTTTCATTGGCTAAATGAGCGATCGCGCGATCAATTATATCCAACCCTTGAGTCACCGTAGTAATTACGCTCAACTGTCCGCACAAATCTGCCGCACCGCTAAAACCCTTAGCGTACCAAGTCATATGTTTTCGGGCTTGACGCACACCGCGATCGCC
>CAJQOK010000016.1 GCA_905479905.1 uncultured Aliterella sp. | reverse complement strand
ACAAAGTGCGATGTAATGCTTGCAGATGTCAACCATTACCGCGTTAATGAGTTGCAAGCGGCGGATATTACGTTGCGGCAAATTGTCCAGCTATACACCGAAAAGGCGCGGAAAAAAGGCGAATTACCCACAGGGAAAACTGAAAAGCCTTCAGTCAATATCTTTGGTATTTCTAGTCTCGGCTTCCACAATCACCACGATTGCACCGAATTAAAGCGATTGATGACTGATTTGGGCATTGAAATTAACGAGGTAATTCCTGAAGCGGCTTCGGTTCTTAACCTCAAAAGACTTTCTCAAGCTTGGTTTAACTTAGTACCTTATCGGGAACTAGGAGTAATGTCGGCGAAGTATCTAGAACAAGAATTTGGGATGCCTTATGTAGATATTACGCCGATGGGTGTAGTAGAAACAGCGCGTTGTATTCGCAAAATTCAGCAGATTCTTAACGACCAAGGCGCGGATGTAAACTACGAAGACTTTATCAACGAGCAAACTTTGCACGTATCTCAAGCTGCTTGGTTTTCGCGCTCAATTGACTGTCAGAACTTAACAGGGAAAAAAGCTGTAGTTTTTGGAGACAGTACCCACGCCGCCGCTATGACAAAGATATTAGCGCGAGAAATGGGCATTCATGTAGTTTGGGCGGGTACTTATTGCAAGTACGACGCTGAGTGGTTTAAGGAGCAAGTAGGCGAATACTGCGATGAAGTAATCATAACTGAAGATCACGGACTAATTGGCGATGCGATCGCCCGTGTTGAACCATCGGCTATCTTCGGTACGCAAATGGAGCGGCACGTAGGCAAGCGTCTAAACATCCCTTGCGGTGTAATAGCTGCTCCCGTACACATTCAGAACTTCCCCATTGGCTACAAGCCATTTTGCGGCTATGAAGGGACAAATCAAATCGCCGATTTGGTCTACAATTCCTTTACTTTGGGCATGGAAGACCACTTACTCGAAATCTTCGGCGGACACGATACCAAGGAAGTAATTACTAAAGGCATTTCCGCAGGTTCTGATTTAGGTTGGAATAAAGAAGCTCAGGCAGAATTAAATAAAGTGCCGGGGTTTGTACGCGGTAAAGTTAAGCGCAATACGGAAAAGTTTGCACGCGATCGCGGTTTTAGTGTAATTAGTCTTGAAGTCATGTACGCCGCCAAAGAATCTGTAGGCGCGTAACTATTAGTTAGTAGGGTGGGGGATGCCCACCCTACCTATTGTCTCAAAGTAGTTAACTATGAGTAACATTCCACCCCCAAGGATACCGAGTCAAAACAGACTATATAAAGGATTGATTAGTACATTAGAAATACTTAAGTTCGTTGGATTTGTATTTGTAGCCCTTTATTCTTTATTCATACTCACATTTGCAGGCTTATACGGTCAACTTGGGTTAATTTTAGCTTTAACTTCTTTTGTAATAGGCTGTATTAGTGTTTACGTTACAACACAGGTACTTATAGCAATTATTGACCTTCTAAGTCGCATAGAAGAAAATACAAGATAAGAGGAATTTTTGTGTTGGCTTTGCTCGAACAAAAAAAAGGATTTTTTGCTGAGTTCGCAAGCGATCGCTCTTTACCAAGTTTTCCACTAAGAGATCGCGTTCTATCGGCATAATGTCTTTACCATGTAGCATTTCTTGCACAATCAGATGATGTACTAAACTGTGTACAAACATTCGTGCCGTAGCTTCAGGATCGGACAAATTAAGTTAATAACACGATTTAAAGTATTTTCAGAGCCTGTTGAAGCTGTTTTTCTCTGTATTACGAGCAAAAGCACGGGCTAACTTATCCCACTGCCTTGTTATTCATTGCCTAATTTAAGTTAATTCAGCTTTATTTGGTGCTGGTAATTCTGGCGTAGGTGCAGGTGTGATCGATCCTTTCATTTCTTTTTCCTGCTTCAATATGCTCCACAAATGCACTACTGCAAGTAATATTGCTCCCGCCGATAGCAAGTAACTATGAATAGTGTAAAGATGCTCTACAGTAGTTGTATTTAACGCCCCACCACCAACTAATACATCTCGTAAAGTTGAACCAATTAGCGGAAGTGCCTCAATGGTGCTTAATTCAATCCGAAAGCGCCAGTAGCCTTCTTGACTCCAATCTAAAATAATTGCCGTCCAAGCAAGACCGATCGCATTTAGTATCAAAAAAATACCGCTTACCCAAGCTGTCAACCAGCTAGAACGAAATTGTCTGCCTAAAAACATTACTACCATCTGGATCAGGCTTACACCTATTAGTAAAGTTCCCGCGCGATCGTGAATTGTGTGAATCAATAGACCATTCGTAATTTCTGTATTTATCCACTTTAGCGACTGATAAGCACCGCCTGCGGCTGGTTCATAGTAAAAAGATATCAAAACACCTGTAATTGCCGCGATCGCACTTAAAGTTACAATCGCCACCGATAATATTGTCGCCGTCCGCCGCAATCTAAAATCGTAAGTAGAAATCATAGCTGCTAAATGTATAGTTTTGTTTACAATCCTAACGCGATCGCCAATTTGTGCAGGTCATCCTAAAGTAAGTGATCAACTTAGATAAGATACCCAAGAGGGTAAAACTGTAGGGGAGCCATACCAAAGTCCCGGCGATCGCGGAGAATGAAAAACATTCTCTATAACTAGATTTTCAGCCCCTTCTAAGTGCGCCGCTACAATGGGTGTAATCCCATCTCCCCAAGTATTTCCCACACCGCAAGTTTGCTGATAGCTGCTGTAAGCCAGCCATTTAGTAGAAATGCGACTGCCAAAAACTGTTTTTCCCGCCACGCAAATGTAACGAACGCTAGGATAAAAAGCGCCGGGATAATTATTATTGACAAAATCTAAATTCCACCGCGTCCATCGCTCTTGACTAATGTGGGGCGTACCAAGGGTAATTAAGTTAGCAATATAAGGGTAAGCATGACAAAGAGCTTGAGATTCTAACTCTTTTCGCCCTAAATAAGCCTTTTCTCCTAGATAAATTCGGGAAATCCAACCCCCCGCCGAATGACCAATTAAATTAATTTGCCCAGTATCAGATTGTTCTAAAGCTTGCTTTACTGTGCGATCAAGTTGCTGCAAAATCGGCGTAATCGGTCGTCCGCCCAAAGTAGATAACCAATCGCGGCGACGTAATGGTACGGTGGATGTGGGAAAACCCAATTGTTGTAAAGCTTGTTGCAAAGGCAAATAGGCG
>CAJQOK010000015.1 GCA_905479905.1 uncultured Aliterella sp. | reverse complement strand
GAAAAGCTTGGGTTAATGCAGCGATTTCAATCGGATCTCCTAAAGTAGTTCCCGTGCCGTGAGCTTCAATGTAGGAAATGGTTTCAGGCTCTACTTCCGCCATAATTTGAGCGGAGCGAATTACTTTAGCTTGACCCTCTTGACTGGGTGCTGTGTAACCAACTTTGAGCGCACCATCATTATTGATTGCCGAACCTTTAACAACTCCATAAATATAATCTTGATCTGCGATCGCATCTTCAAGACGCTTTAAAACTACAACCCCAATACCATTACCGCCAATCGTACCATTTGCCCCAGCAGCAAAAGCTCGGCATTGTCCATCGGGAGAAGCCATTTCCCCTGGAGACAAGGTTGATTCGTTTTGAGGAACTTTAATAGAAACCCCAGCAGCTAAAGCCATGTCGCATTCTCCTCCAAGCAAGCTTTGACACGCTAAATGAACGGCAACTAAGGAACTAGAACAAGCTGTACCGACACTAATACTAGGTCCAGTCAGGTTTAATTTGTAAGATACACGAGTGGGGAGGTAGTCTTTATCAACTCCCACTAAAGTGGGGACAAAACCTCTAGATTTCATCAATTCTTGGTTGGGATGCAGGTTGTAGAGTAAGTAAGTACTGATGCCTACTCCTGCGTAAACTCCGATTGGTCTTGATTCTCGTTCGGAGTCGTAGCCTGCATTTTCTAAAGCTTCCCAGGCGCATTCTAAAAACAAGCGATGTTGAGGGTCGATTGCTTCTGCTTCTCTAGGATTGAAGCCAAAGAATGAAGCATCAAACAGTTCAATGTCCTCAAGAACAGCGCCAGCTTTGATTGTTTTATCAGGCTTGTTACAACCATTAGACTTTGAATCTAACTCTTTGGTTTCTGAATTTGAAAAGACTGAAGTCAACTCTACTCCATCGGTCAGATTTTTCCAAAAACCCTCAATACCCTTGCTACTAGGGAAACGTCCAGATATGCCAATAATTGCTATTTCTAAGCCGTTTTGCTCAAAGTTCATAATTTTTATCCTTTTTTCTTTTACCTTTACCGATAAAAATGATTGTTAAATAATCAATTTTTTAGGTGCTTCAAGTGACTTCAACAATTTAGTATTCAGTAGGGTGGGTACTGCCTAACAACAGCCCAGAACGCATATCCCGAAATAGTTTGGGGTGCTTCTTATTACCCTACTTCAACAATTTAGTAGCCAGTTAACTTGACCGATTAACCATTGTTGATTTGTCAAATCTTTGCTTAAGACGTTTTTTACCCGCTTTCAGTTTTTGAGCTAATTCAGTACTTTGCTCTTCTTGTAACGAAAGGTTGTATTTATCTTGGCTTAAATACTGAGCAAAAGACCCAACAGTTGAGTACTTAAACAACTCAAGGATTGATAGAGAATCTAATTTTTCTGGCAAAACTTTTTTTAGTTCAATATAAACATTTGTAATCAGTAAAGAGTTTCCACCAATGTCAAAGAAATTATCATTTACTCCTATCTTTTCTATTTCTAGGACTTCTTGCCAAACAGTAGCAATAGTTTGCTCTAGATCATTTTTGGGTGCTACATAAGCAACTTCAAATTCCTGAAGAAAACTTTCTTGAACAGAAAGTGCGCGACGGTCTACTTTACCATTTGCCGAAAGCGGTAAAGTATCTAGAAATACGAAGACTGATGGCAGCATATACTCTGGCAACTTACCACTCAGGAAGTAGCGCAGTTCTTCATTTGTAGGTGTCGTTTGGTCAGGAACTACGTGGGCAACTAAACGCTCTTTGTTGTGCTGTTTACCTATGACAGTGACCACCGCTGTTCGCACGGCTGGATGCTGCGTCAAAGCTGCCTCTATTTCTCCAGCCTCGATCCGGTATCCCCGCAGCTTGATTTGGAAGTCTACTCGTCCCATAAATTCAATATTGCCATCAGGGAGATATCGCCCTAAATCCCCAGTGTGGTAAATGCGATCGCCCGTGCGAGGATGGGTGATGAAATTGGCAAGGGTTCTTTCTTCATTGCGCCAGTAACCTTTTGCCAACTGCACTCCAGCACAGTACATCTGACCAGTCACCCAAACAGGACAGTCTTCCATAGCTTCGTTCAAAATGTAATATTTGGAGTTAGCCATAGGCTGACCATATGGAATGCTTTGCCATATTGGGTCAACTTCTTCTATCAAATAGCCAATATTCCAGATAGTCGTTTCGGTGGGACCACCAATACTGAGTATTTGTACTCCTTTTACCAAAGCTTTCAGCCGATTGGGAAGGGAAAGCGGGAGCCAATCTCCACCTAAAATTACTAATCGCATCGAAGGTAGTGTCCCAGATTGCTCCTCGACATAATCCACTAACATCTCCATCATAGCGGGGACTGAATTCCACAACGTCACTTTTTCCCGCACCATCAACTCCACCCAGTAACCAGGATCTTTAACAGCAGAGGCATCAGGAATGACAATCGTGCCGCCAGCACTTAGAAGACCAAATATGTCATAGACAGATAAATCGTGATTGAGGGCAGTGAGAGCCAGGATACGATCTTGAGGGCCAACGTTAAAACGCTGGTTCGTATGAACGACAACGTTAACAACGTTGCGATGAGTAATCATCACTCCTTTAGGTAAACCTGTAGAACCAGAGGTGTAAATGACATAAGCTAAATCATCAACTGTCTGAACTGGTTGTAATGGCTGATTACTCTCGTTTGCTAACTCTTCTTTGTTTATGCACAGCCGCCCAATCCCTGACGGCAACTCTAATTTTTCATTCAACCAAGACTGGGTGAGAACAATTTGAGTCTCACTATTTTCTAGAAGATAGAATAAGCGCTCTTGAGGCAACCCAGGGTCTATAGGGACATAGGCAGCACCAGCAGCCAAAATGCCCATAACTGCTACAATCTGCTCCCATCCCTTCTCCATAACCACAGCTACCAATTGGTTGGGAGTTGCTCCCAATGAGCGCAGCTTGTGACCAAGTTGATTAGACAGTTCATATAACTCCTGGTATGTTAAGGTGCATCGTGATACGACGGCGCTTTCATGTCCCCGCGCTTGTACTTGCGCTGCAAACAAAGTGTGCAGTAGAGCGTCAGGAACAGATGCATCAGTGGTATTGATAGCATCTCGCTGTGCTAACTGAGCAGGTGGTAGAAGTTGTCGTGTTGTCTCTACCCAGGCTGATTCGGAGGTGGCTAGTTGTTTGAGAAAACAGCAATAAGCCTCAAACATATCTTGTACCATACCTTCAGGGAAAAGTTCTTCAACTACATCCCAGTTAAACGTTAATGTTCCCTTTTCTTCCCAGACTTGAACGTCCATCCAAGCTTGGGAAGCTTGGCTAATGCCATAGACCAACTCTCCGAAATGACTAAATGTTAAGGTTTCTTGACCGAGTAAACCAAAGCCCAAAGTGCTAGTGAACACGACTGGCATAGCGCTGGGAGCAGTGCCTTTAGTGCGAGCCAGTTCCCGCGTCACACGCACACCACTAAAGTAGCGGTGTTCTAAATCCTGCCAGAGTTGTTTCTGGAGACGAACAGCACGGTTGGTAAAAGGCTCTGGGGCTGAATTGTCTACTGTCACCAGTGTTACAGAGGAGAAGTCTCCCAAGATGTCATTGACTTGAGGATGTAGTGGCAAACGATTAAAGAGGGCTAAATTAATAGTAAATTGCGGATTTTTACTCCAAAGTGTCAAAATTTCAGCAAAAGCAACCAGCAAAATTCCAGAGGGAGTCAAACCAGCTTGGGCAGCTTGGTGCTTTAAGTGTTGCCATTGGGTGCAGTCTAGTCGCTCAACATAACGCCGACACCAATGTTGTTTGAGTTCACTGGGATTTTTAGCTAAGGGCAATTCTGGCGCTGGCGCAAAGGAGTCTAAACGGCTCAACCAATACTCTTGCGATCGCTCGTACAATTGTGTTTGTTGAATCTTTTGTTCTGTAAGTACGTAATCTCGAAAGGATATTTCTAACGGTGGCAATTCTAATTGGGGATTTTGATACAGTTGAAACCACTCATCAAATAGACGGAACAAACTCCAAGCGTCAAATATTTGCAAATCGTAACTAATATGCAAGCGAAAACGTGCTTCATCTAACAAGGTGACGCAAAATTCAAATAAAGGAAAGCGATCTGCTGGTAAAACTTGATGAGACAAGCGATCGCGAATAGTTTGTAGTTGCAACTCGATCTCGTTTTTATTTGTACCTCGTAAATCTAAAACTTCAATTTGATAAGGGGGAACTGTTGCTAAAATCTGCTGTTGTCCATCTGGTAAGACAATCGCCCTCAACATATCATGGCGATCAATTAGTTTTTGCAATCCTCCATTCAATCTTTCTAAGTCTACATTTTGCCCTTCAACTTCGTAGTAACCGTGATTGGCAACATTACCCAACTCAAATACACCACTGCGACCTACCCAAAAGGCGTGCTGCATATCAGTTAGGGGGAACGGTTCGTAGCGATTGTTTGGTTCTGGAATAATGGTGGGTATTGTAGAATTAAAGTTATTTTGACGTAATAACTCTAAAATCTCGGCTTTATGCTCAATTAAGGAGTCCCGCAGGTTTAAAGTCAAGACTCCCTTGGGAGCATCAATAGCCAAAGTATCGCCATTAGCAGCTAGTTTTACGCCTTTGTCAGAGAGCGCATTTAAAAGTAAATGTAGATTCATGATTTAGTCAAATATTGGTTTTCTCGATTGACTGAGATTTACAAATTTAATGTTTCTCGTTCCACTAGGCGATCGCTATTTACTGGCTGGGAGATGGCTAAATTGCTCAGAGTTAATCGCTCTAGTATTAGCTGAGTGAGATTGATTAAATTGCTGTCACCAAAGAAACTTTCAATCGGTATTCTGATTTCTAAATCTGTTTCAATGCGGCTTCTTAAAGAGAACGCCATCAAAGAATCGAGCCACATTGTTAGAGGGCGATCAAGAGGAATTTCGTGCGGTGAAAGCTGTGCGGAATTAGATAGCCATTCAATTAAATAGTTTGATACTATTTGCTCTTGTCTTGCGGGTGGAACAGCTAAAATTATTGTCTTCGATAGTTTGTGGTAGCGATCGCACTGTTCTAATTGCTGTAGTTGAATGCTAGTGTCGCGGGTAGTAATTGGCGGTGCTGGTGCTATCCCCAAAGCAACATCTCCCCACCGCATTATCGTTGCTGCTGCGGTTGCTGACGCACCGTTAGTATAGACGAGAACTAAACTATTTTCTGTTATTTTTTGCTGTTGAACCGCATGGTAAAGATTGGCGAGGGGAAAAACAGATCCGATG
>CAJQOK010000014.1 GCA_905479905.1 uncultured Aliterella sp. | reverse complement strand
AATGGCGTAACGAATATACTCAATACTGCGCTGTTCAATTTCAAACCCCAAACGCACAGCGAAACGGACAGCGCGATAAATTCTTGTCGGATCTTCAATAAAACTATTGGCGTGTAAAACTCGAATTTGCCCAGCTTGCAGATCCCGCATTCCGCCAAAAAAGTCTAATAATTCTCCTTTACGAGGATTAGTTAGCCGCATCGCCAGAGCATTAATTGTAAAGTCGCGCCGATACAAGTCTTGGCGAATAGAACTTGCTTCAACTTCAGGATTTGCCGCCGGATAAGGATAAAATTCAGTACGAGCGGTAGCAATATCTACCCATAAAGAATCTAAAATTGGATCGTTATGCCACAATAAAGCCGCAGTTTGGAAAGCGCCATGAATTTCTAATCGGGCTTGGGGGTAAGATTTTTGTAAAGCTTGAGCAAGTTCGACCCCTGCGCCTACATCGGTTGCGTTGTGAAAGCCATCAACTACTAAATCAATATCTTGAATCAGAATTTCAGCTTCCCCTTGAGCTAATAATAAGTCTCGGACAGCGCCACCAACTAGATACAAATGCCAGCCGCGTTGTTTTGCTGCGGTAGAAGCCTTTGTCAGTAGAGTTTTTAAAGCCGGATTTAGACGACTATTAAGTAAACTAAGCAGCGAGTAATTAACAACGACAGAGTTATTAGCATTTTGGATTTTTCGGGCTTTTTCTTGGTGCATTTCCCGCAAAATGTCGGTGCGCGTAACTATACCTACCAATTGCCCAGCTTTTAAAACAGGTAAGCGTCCAATATCGTAAGTCACCATCAAATCTTGAATTTCCGGTAACGTGGTGGCGGGACTAATAGTTTTTACACTTGTAGTCATGTAACCCTTAACTGGGGCGTGACTAAAGCCATGATGCAAAGCAATATCAATATCTCGCCGCGAGACAATCCCGACTAATTTACCCACCGCATCAACTACCGACAAGCCCGAATGACCGTAGCGCAAAAGAATCCTTTGCGCCTCAGCGATGGTAGTTTCAGGCAATATAGTCCGAACAGGAGATGACATTAATTCTCTCGCTGTGGGTGGCTGGGGAATTTGGTTAGTAAAAGTGTCTATCAGTTGCTTTAAAGTTTCTTCGGAGTTTACTCCTCGCAGAGACAAAGACGCTGCTTGAGAATGACCGCCCCCGCCCATTGGTTGAAACAAAGTATTTAAGTTTGTTTGGGGAATGTGCGATCGCCCAATTACTGTTAGTTTATCTTCATAGCTTGCCCCTAAAAGCATTGCATCGGTTTCGGTTAGCTGCATTAATTGGGAAATGAACCCTGATAAACCTGGTACGTGGTCATCAGTTTTGAGCATTAACCAACCAACGCTGTAGCCGTCGATTTTAATGGTTTCTAGGCTGTTAAGTGCGATCGGTAGTAGTGACTGTAATTGTTTGGATAAACCTGGCTCTAAGTAATCACTAACCATCGCTAAGGAGGCTTTTTGCTGCATCAACCATGCCAAAGCTTGAGCATCTCGCGCCGTAGATTGAGCAAAGGTTAAAGAACCCGTATCGACATGAATACCTAAAGCCATAACTGTAGCTTCAGCAACAGTAAGGTCAATATTAGCAGCTTGCAATTGTTCGACAATTAACGTTGTAGTTGCACCAACATCAGCTATTTTTGTTTCTGTAGCGGGAATATCTAGCTGTACGTCGTCATGATGGTCGTAAACGATTATAGAGTCCAACTGCGGTAAATCTAACCATTGGGCAACAACTCCCAGGCGATCGCGCTTTTGCGTATCTACCACTGCTAACCGTTTTATTTGTGCTGGATTGACGGCGCGGCGCTCGATAATGGCATACTCATCTTTATGTAGTGCCAAAAAATCCCGCACTACCTGATGACAGCCACCAGGGATGACAATTCGACCTCCTGGCAATAAGCGCGTCAAACCTACTGCTGCTCCCAACGTGTCAAAATCGGCGGTGGTATGGCACAAAATTAGATCCATGCTGGCAACAATTCTTTCTCTACTCTTACCTTCTATATTGGTGCAATTTCTGATAGCGTAACTATAGGAACTGCTAGTAACATAGCTTGCTTTATACTCAATTTTTTTTGCCCCTCTAGGAGAAATATCAATGTTTACAATCTTATTCCAGATTGCTTTAATAGCCTTGGTTGGCTTATCCTTTGCAATGGTTGTTGGTGTTCCTGTTGCCTATGCAACTCCCCAAAGCTGGAACGAATCTAAAAAATTGCTCTGGCTAGGCTCTTTTGCTTGGATTGGGCTAGTATTTTTGGTAGGTGCTTTAAACTTTTTAGTAGCTTAAGTTAGCCTGTAGCTATTAGCTCGTGTCTGAGTCGGCAATTGCTCCTAAAGCTAATAGCTAATGTTTGTATTATTTATGTGAGAGAGATTGATGGCAGTTTTTGAGGGGACTTTTACCCAAACCGAACCGTTACGACTAGCAATAGTGATTGGGCGATTCAATGACTTAATTACAACTAAGCTCTTAGAAGGCTGTCAAGACTGTTTAAAACGTCACGGTGTAGATCCCAATCCTCACGGTACTCAAGTAGATTATTTTTGGGTTCCGGGTAGTTTTGAAGTTCCCTTAGTCGCCCATCAAGTAGCTTTGACTCAGCGCTATGATGCGATTATTTGTTTGGGTGCGGTTATTAAAGGTCAAACTCCCCATTTTGACTATGTAGCTGGAGAAGTGGCTAAAGGTATTGCCGCTATTGGGTTTCAAACCGGGGTTCCGGTAATTTTTGGGATTTTGACCACCGAT
>CAJQOK010000013.1 GCA_905479905.1 uncultured Aliterella sp. | reverse complement strand
TGGGTAATTGGTAATTGGTAGTAATTTTAATGAACAATTCTCAATGAGGGAGATAGGAGAGTAGAGACGAGGAAAAATCATTACTCTTTCAGCAACGCCGCAAAAAGGTTTAATTGAAAACTTGGCTGGTGTAAGACTATTTATATCTCTGCGTCCACCACACTAAGCAATCGCATAGTTGCGTGAGTACAGCTAATGCTGCTCTTTGGTCTTGTAATTCTAATTGCCACAATTTTTCGCTCATAGCTTGAATTGCCTTTGTATTATCAGCATTGACCGGATCGTTCGGCAAGGTGACACCAGAGCGGCGCATAATTTCGACTAGAGTATCCCAAGTCGCTTTCCAATACTCGGAATTTTTTTCGCGATCGCCTTGCATTCTCAAATGTTCGCCCCAAAATCTCTCTAAACCATAGATAACAGCCATTTTCATTTTGTAAGACTGGTTGAGCGAGTCTTTATTTCGCGCTTTGGCTTTAAGTACCAAGTCTTGAGCTTTTCGATCTAAACCGTAGGATTGCCAAGCCATTTTATTGATAATCTCCTGCTAATGTGACGCGAGTACGACCAAACCCGATTGATTCTAAACCACCAAAATAGAGTTCTTGAGAAGGAGCATCGTTAAAAGGATTCCAGCCTTTTGATTTCAAAGCTACAGGAAAAACTAAAATACTTGATTCTGGTAGGGCTTCTACATTGAAAAAAGCGCCTTTTTCAGTTTGTTTGCTATTGTCCTGTAGTTTTACTCGACTTTGGCGATAAAGCCCCATATCGTGCAGCATGGCAATATCGTTGTCACCCACAACAACTAAATTGCTAGATGGGATATCTGCACCCGTTGGAATCCACTTTGATAAATCTACTTCGTGTTCAATCTCTAGAAAGCCCAAATTAAAGAATAAGACTTTACGATTTGTTCCCACTTGTCTTCCTTGCAAAGTTCTGGGCGCAGAGTAAGGCGCAGGTATATCAACAGAGATACCTGTAATTTGCTTGTAACGCTTGAGCAATCTAGGGCAGCTAATCCACACTATAGGTTGACCAGGGCAGAAAACGGGAAACCAAACTAAAGATGCATACTCGAATTTAACTAAAGCCTCCGTAGTACCATCATATTCTTGCCCATTTCCCTTGACTAATGTTGCAGTATTACTGCCATTTTCTTGCTCTTTTACTGCCTGTCCATACCATAGGGATTCTTCTACACCATGTTTTTTAGAGCGCATATCTGCACGCAGACGACCGCGCAACGAACTACCAGGAATTATCCCAGTTTGAGTAAATTGATCGCGGAAAATTAAGTTTAGGTTTCCGGTTTCTTCGCCTGCACTAGCTCCAACATGAAGCGGGGCTAGAGTTTCAATAATTCCGTAAGCTTTATAATACATTTTTAGGCAACTCTATTTGTTTTTGGTAAAGGGAGGGCTAACCCACATCCCCAGCGTTTAAAAGAATAAGCTTCCTTCGGAAACCAAGCTTCATCCCAGTC
This sequence comes from uncultured Aliterella sp., assembly GCA_905479905.1. Classification (GTDB taxonomy): domain Bacteria; phylum Cyanobacteriota; class Cyanobacteriia; order Cyanobacteriales; family Chroococcidiopsidaceae; genus Aliterella. The sequence continues at coordinate 1,303 of CAJQOK010000013.1, read as the reverse complement.
TTGCCAAGCTTGGGATAGCTCGTTTTCGAGTACATAGACGCTACCCGCTGGGACAGCATAGCGTCCGCGCGACAAGCGTTTTGTTTTTCCCTCTCCACCTAGTCGATACCTAAACAATGCTGCTCGTTCAGTGAGTAGGGTTTGTTTTTTCCAGACCGATTCCCAGTTGTTGTTTTGATAAATCATCGGTTCGCGGTAAGACAGGCGATTAGAACCCCAAACGGCGGGAGTAACCAGCGCAAAATAATCACCTACGGGTTGCTGGAGTAATTTTTGGGTAGATTCAGCGATCGCTATACATTGCAGATCAACCATATGACTTTCTCCCCCAAAGCGATACCAACCGTCGTCAATGGGCGTATTAGCCAAATAAACTAAGCAAGTATCGGGATTCATTTGGACGGCATTTTCTAAAAACAGACTACCTTTATCTGTATCTGCCTCAACTCTACGTTCTTCTAACATTAGACGAGGATGCAGGTGTGGCAGGTATTGCCAAGGATTATTATGTGCTTGCTGCGGTTTGTCCCACTGATTAATTGCTACCCAATTATTGCCTTTATCAAATTTACCTGTAGGTGGCTCTCCTGATTTGGTTCGCCATTGCTTATCTTGCCCATCACAGTCTACCCAATCCAATTTATGTTTAATTTTCCCGTCTTCTACTAGGTAATTTAACGGCATGGGAAGGTAGAAGTTTTGCACGTCTTCACAGTACGCCCAAAAAGCTCCCGCTAGTTGCAGATGTTGCAATTCGTCTAGAGCGCGATCGCTCTCTATATGACTCGCCGCCGCATACAATCCTGACAGAGTGGCTGCACTAGGAGGAAAGCTTACACCTGATCGCCCTACTAAGTTTTCGGGCGAGAGAAATCTCCCCGCACTCCCGTAGAGTAGTCCCAAAGGAGTGATAACTATTAAATATCTGAACATAAATGAAAGCCTACTTTAGTCAGGTTAATAATCCAGTTATTGATTGCCTGATGATCGTTAGTTTTTGTGCCTGGGTTGCCTGCATTATCGACGTTCCATAGATTTTCTAATATACTGCTGGCATTGCCAAAGTAAATTTTAAATAGTCCTAAAGCAACTTCTGATTGATTTCCTTCAAAAGCATGACGCGATTCTAAAGCAGCGACATCATTATATATATGCGTCCAGTTTGGTTTATTCTCTAAACCTTGTTTACCATCGCGATCGCAATAGTTTTCTAATATCTGTTCTAAAAACTGCCAGGGACAAACCCACTCGATATAATTACCACCATTGAAGAGTACCCGTAGAGCAGTGCGATTGCGTCCGT
>CAJQOK010000012.1 GCA_905479905.1 uncultured Aliterella sp. | reverse complement strand
ACAGAAGTTATTTTAATTATTCGTTGGCGCACTCGTCAGGAGTGGAAAGCAATCTCGGTTGAGTTATTAGAGGAAGTTGAACGCCAGTTTGTTTTAAAAATGGGCAATATTCCTCATAAAATCGTTGAATCAATGGAGTATCAAGTAGCAATCGCCAGCGATCCAACTAAATAACTTTAGCCTAATCTTAATTAGCTTGGCGATCGCTTGACAAAGGTTTTAGACTTGCTAATTGCATCCATGAGCGACAAATTATCTGTCACTAAGGGTTGTTCTACAAACACTGCTAAATCAAACCAAAAAGTTGTACCGACACCAACCTCACTGACTAAATGGACAAAGCTATGATGTTTGTCAACAATATTGCGGACAATTGATAGTCCTAAGCCTGTACCTTCTAAAGTATGAACGCGGTTTTCTACCCGGAAAAAGCGATCAAAGATGGCTTGTTGATCTTCTGCGTCAATGCCAATTCCTGTATCAGAAACTTCGATGCGGATTTGATGAGTAGAAGTATGTAAATGCTCGTTTATAGCTGTTTCTGGCAATAAATAAGCGCGAATTGCTACCATTCCCCCTTGTTGAGTAAATTTAAGCGCATTACCTACCAAATTTGTAAAAACTTGCAAGAGCAAATCGTAATTGCCTAATACCGAGGGCAAATCACGGGAGATTTCTTGTACTAGCTCAATACCTTTATCTCTAGCATTTAATTGATAGGTGCGTAAAGTTTGCTCTACTGCTTGCGATAAGTCTACACTATCAAAATGATAGATTCGGCAAGATTCTAGGCGCGATAAGTCCAAAACATCATTTACTAAACGTGCAAGTCTATCGGTTTCGTTGTTGGCGGTTTCCAAAAACTCCCGGCGCTCGGTTTCGGTTAATTCTTCCCCGTAATCGTGTAAAGTTTCAATGTGAGTTTTGATGTTAAATAAGGGCGTTCTCAACTCGTGGGAAACGTTACTAATAAACTGACTTTTTGCTTCATTTAGTTCTACTTCGCGGGTAATATCTTGGATAGTAATCGCAATACCTTTGATACTGTCGCGTTGCTGACTGACTACGGTAGTTAAAAGAATGCGTATCGTGCGATCGCTTGGCTCTGAAAGAGTCAGCCTAAACTCGGCACTATCGCGCTCTCCTGACGCGATTTGATACAAGGGGCGCGATAGCTCTACTTTCACTGCCATTGGTAACTGATTAAGTATATTTATACCCACTACTTCCGTGCCTTCCCAGCCAAAAATCCGTCGAGCGGTAGGATTAACTAAAATTACCTGCAAATCGGCATCTAATAGCACCGCACCATCGGCGATAGTTGAAACTAAAGTTTCTAGCTTGGCTTTTTCCGCCGTCAATTCGTCAATATTTTGCTCGTCGTAGCTTTCTAGCTTTTCCGCCATTTCATTGAAGCTAAAAATCAATTCTCCCAATTCGCCACTAAGAGGTAAATCGATGCGTTGCTTAAAGTTTCCCGCCGCAATATTTTTTACCCCTGTGGAAAGTTCTTTAATTGGTTGAGTAATCATCAAAGCGTTAGAAACCGCTCCTAGTATCACCATTACCCAAATAGATACAAAAACTGCGATCGTTACATCCCGCGTTAGATTTGAAGAAGCAACGACGGTAGGATTAGGATTAGTCCCGATCGCCAAAACCCCTAAGTATCTGCCTTCGTGTAGTAAAGGAATAAATACGTCTGTAACTTCTCCATCGGGGGAGATGTGCTGACGTACCATCGGGATTTCAGAATTGGCGGCGTAATTATCAGGTAAATTAATGCGTCTTGCGATACTCAAAGAAGTTTGAACTTCTGGTTGCCAAAAAGGAATCCCAAAAAATATTTTTCCCGCTTCGTCGGCGTAAAGCATATAACGCACGCTAGAAGTGTTGCTATAAAAGCGTTGAGAAAATTGGGCAACTTCTGTAAGATTATTTTCGGCAACTAGCGGCGCAACGTTAGAAGCTAGTAATAGCCCCAAATCGCTCCCAAAACGAGTATCATTTATGCGCGCATCTTGTTGAATCGTATTGACAGCCCAAAAGGTAAGCCCACTCATAATTAAGGAGACAACCAAAGTCGCCGCCGCCAATAGCTTTGTTTGCAGCGTAAAATCTGCCCACCAATGGGCGATCGCTTTTGCAAGTGTTTTGAACCAATTAACCATTTTTTAAATCTATATTAACTTTTGTAATAAATCCTTACAATTAAAAACTAACAGTTAATTGGTAAATAGGTAGATAATCAGACTCAAAATTTATTTTTTCACCCGATAGCCAATATCTCGGCGATAGTACATCCCCTCGAAATGAATGCAGTTAATCGCTGCGTAAGCACGATCTATCGCTTTAGTAAAATCCGCTCCTATCCCTGTCACTCCCAAAACTCTGCCGCCATCGGTGACTATTTGTTTATCTAACTGTTTTGTGCCAGCTTGAAATATATAACTATCTGTTAAACCTTCAGCGCTTTTAATCCCAGCAATCGCTTCACCTTTGCTATATTCTCCCGGATAACCACTAGCCGAGGCAACAACACAACAAGCTGCGCCAGATTTCCAAGCAATAGCAGGCATTTCACCTAATCTTTTTTCAACGCAAGCTAGTAACAAGTCTTCTAAAGGTGTTTCCAGTAAAGGTAAAATTGCTTGAATTTCAGGATCGCCAAAGCGACAGTTAAATTCCAAAACTTTAAATTCACCCTTGGGTGACACCATTAAGCCTGCATAAAGTACGCCTCGGTAGTCTATGTTGCGATCGCGTAAAGTGGCGATCGCTTGACGCAATACTTCTACTTCTATTTTTGCCATTAATTCGGGGGTAACTAATGGCGCTGGGGCATAAGCGCCCATTCCGCCTGTATTATCTCCTGTATCACCGTCACCGATGCGTTTATGATCTTGGGCGGGTAATAAAGGGCGAATTGTAATCCCGTCAGTTAAGGCGATTACAGAGACTTCTTGCCCAATTAAACATTCTTCTACCAAGACAAACTTGCCCGCACTGCCAAATTGTCCTTGAAATATATTATTAATTGCTCTATGGGCTTCCTCAACACTGGATGCCACGATCACTCCCTTACCCGCCGCCAACCCATCGGCTTTAATCACAATGGGGACAGATCCCGCTTCTACATAGCCTCTAGCTGCGGCTGCATCGGTGAATACGGCAGCTTTGGCTGTAGGAATGCCGGATTCTGCCATTAATGCTTTTGCCCATGCCTTGCTTGCCTCAATTTGCGCTCCCGCGCGCGATGGCCCAAATACTTTAATTCCTCTATTTTGTAAGTAGTCAGTAATGCCTAAAGCTAAAGGTATTTCTGGCCCAACTACAACTAAATCGATGTTGTTATCTTGAGCAAATTGTCCGATTGCTGTAAAGTCATCAACATTTAAAGGCAAGTTATGACAGCGTGCTAGGGTTGCTGTACCGCCATTACCAGGAGCGCAAAAAACTTGTTCAACTTTGCTCGATTGCAGTAGTTTAAAGGCGATCGCGTGTTCTCTACCACCATTACCGACAACTAAAATTTTCACTTTTTGCCTCCCAATTACTTTAGACGCATATTAGCAGAGCAGAAACTTAGGCGGATTTTGTAAAGGCGAAGCCCTAACCCTTGCGCGCAAGCGCGCGTCGCACTCAATGCTACCGTAACCATAATTAGCAAGCCAACTAAGGGAGGAATCATTATTAAACTTTTAACCTTTTTGCTGTTGGTAGCGCTCTTTAAATAAACGCTGCTGAATCTTATGATCGACAATTGGCAAAGGATAGCCGAGCGCTTCGCGTTCTTCGGCGGGAATATTCCCACTAATCAAAAATTCTGTATCCACAGACCTTAATTCTGGTAGCCATTCTCTAATATAGTCGCCTTCTGGGTCAAATTTTTGGGCTTGACTTGCCGGGTTAAAAATTCTTACAGGTTTAGGATCCATACCACTAGAAGCGCTCCATTGCCAGCCGCCATTATTCGCCGCCAAATCACCATCTATGAGACGTTGATAAAAGTATTTTTCGCCTAACTGCGGGTTAATTATCAAGTCTTTAGTTAAAAAACTAGCTACAATCATGCGACAGCGATTGTGCATCCAACCTAGTTCATTCATTTGCCGCATAGCCGCATCTACAATCGGATAGCCTGTTTTGCCTTCACACCAAGCTTGGAAATGTTCTTCGTTATTGTTGTAAGGAAAATTTTTAAAAACTTCTCGATACGCCCCAGTTTCTAATTGCGGGAAATTATACAGGGCGTGTTGATAAAATTCTCGCCAAGCAAGTTCTTGTTGCCAACCGATAATGCTAGTGTTTACTTCATCGCTGCGGCTATTTTCTAAAGCCTCTTTGGTTGCAGCCCATACGGTGCGAATGCCAATAACTCCAAACTTTAGCGCCGCGCTTAGTTGAGATGTGCCATTAACGGCGGGAAAATTACGCTGCTCTTTGTATTGGTTAATTGCCGCATAAGTAAATTCTTCTAGCTTTTGGGTGGCGGCGGCTTCTCCTGGAGCAATTACTAATTCATTCTCCCAATTGAACCCTAAATCTTTAGCGGTAGGTAAAGCTATAACTCCTGCCGTAGCAGCAAGGTTTTTT
>CAJQOK010000011.1 GCA_905479905.1 uncultured Aliterella sp. | reverse complement strand
TAACTGATTGTCATGCTTAAGTAATAGGTGATAAGAACCCTGAGTATTTTTGCCGTAGAGGGAGCCAAAATAAATAAATTGCGTCTTATTAACAACCTGACTAAAAGTTGAAAAGTATGCGTAGACCTATTGTGATAGGATTGATTGCCTTAACTAATTTATTTTTACCTTTATCACTGCAAGCTCAAGAATTAAAGTCAAGCGATCGCTGTACGGCAACAATTGCCTCTGCCCAAAATCGGATTGAAACAGGTCGAAACGTAGACGTTGTGCTAGATGTTGCTGATAATTTACCTAGATTTTACTCAAACTATCCGGCTAATCGTCCCTATCGGTATACCTTTGCTTTAAATGGAAGCGCCGCCGGATCGATTATGAATTCAGACAAATTTATGAAATCAATAGCTGCATCAGTTATTAGCAACTGTAGTTCTGTAAGTATGGTAATTTTTGCTGTCTATCAAACAGACTGGCACTATTCCTATGGTTTGCTTTCCAGTGGAAAAGTAGAAAACTTTATCTCTAATTGTGTAGAACCTGCACCTGGAAAACTGCGCTGGGGACAGCAAACTTGCTTCTAATCCTTCTTATAGTTAGATTAAAGTCAAACTAACTGAGTAGCTTTGCGATCGCGAAATTCTAAGTAAACGAGTAAAGCATTCACATCGGCGGGGTTAACTCCACCAATTCTAGAAGCTTGACCAATAGTTAAAGGTTTGACTTTAGATAGTTTTTCCCTTGCTTCTTTAGAAAGAGTCTCAATGGTCGAGTAATCTAAATCCCCTGCTAACGGGCGATTGGCGTGACGGGAAATTGCATCTATTTGGTGTTGCTGGCGTTGCAAATAGCCCGAATATTTAATGTCAATTTCTGCGCCTGCTTTTTCTGCGGTGGTAAGGGTGGGGTTACTTAGTCCGTAAGTTGCCAAATTTGCATAATGGAAACCTGGACGACGTAGCAACTCAGCTAGAGTGATAGAGTTTTTGATCGTTTGTTGAATATCTGTAGCAATTTGTTTTGCTATATCGCTATGTTCTTTGAGGCGTGTAGAGTGCAACCTTTCTTTTTCGGCGGTGATATTAGCTTGTTTGCGCGTGAATAAATCCCAAATGCGATCGCTAACTAAACCGATTTTCCTACCTACAGGTGTCATCCGCTCGTCGGCGTTATCTGATCGCAATAATAACCGATACTCCGAGCGACTGGTTAGCATTCGATAGGGTTCTCTTAAATCTTTGGTACACAAATCGTCTATCAATGTACCCAAATAACTTTGTTCGCGGGGGAAAATTACCATTTCCTGATTTTGAGAATATTTTGCCGCATTAATTCCCGCCACAATCCCTTGCGCCGCCGCTTCTTCGTAGCCTGTCGTCCCGTTAATTTGCCCTGCACAAAATAACCCTTGAATTTTTTTTGTCATCAAAGTTGGGAAACATTGGGTTGCGGGTAAATAGTCGTATTCCACTGCGTAAGCTGGGCGCAGCATGACGCAGTTTTCTAATCCTGGCAAAGTCTGTAACAGTTGCAATTGGACTTGTTCAGGTAAACCTGTCGAAAAACCCTGTATATAAAGTTCGGGAATGTCGCGCCCTTCGGGTTCAATAAAGATTTGATGGCTTTCTTTGTCGGCAAAACGGACAATTTTATCTTCAATACTAGGACAATATCGCGGCCCTTTGGCATCTACCCAACCGCCGTAAACCGGGGATAAATGCAAGTTATCCCGAATTAATTGATGAGTTTTGGTAGTAGTACGAGTGAGATAACAGGGCATTTGTTCTCTTTCTACCCACACATCAGGGTCAAAACTAAACCAGCGCACTTCTTCATCGCCGGGTTGGGGTTCTAACTTACTGTAATCGACAGACTTTTTATCTACTCGTGCGGGAGTTCCAGTTTTTAACCGTCCGGTTTCAAACCCTAGTTTATTCAAGGTTTCGGTTAAGCCAAGGGCGGCAAATTCTCCCGCCCTTCCCGCAGCCATTGATTTATTACCTACCCAAATTCGCCCACCTAAAAATGTCCCGGTAGTTAAAATTACGGCCCTTGCTTGAAAGGCTACACCAAAATAGGTTTCAACGCCGACAACTTCATCGTTAGCGCCGATTACTAAGTCTGTCACCATGCTTTCGCGGATGGTGAGATTCTCTTGATTTTCGACAATCCCTTTCATTACTTGGGCGTATTCGCGCTTATCTGTCTGCGCCCGTAATGCCCACACCGCCGGGCCGCGAGACGCATTTAGTACGCGCTTTTGTAGGTACGTGCGATCGCTAACTTTGCCAATTTCTCCGCCTAAAGCATCTACTTCGTGGGTTAATTGCGATTTGGCAGGGCCTCCTACGGCGGGGTTGCACGGTTGCCAAGCAATTTTATCTAAGTTTAGCGTCAGTAATAAGGTGCGACAGCCCAAACGAGCGGCGGCTAGGGCGGCTTCACAGCCTGCATGACCGCCACCAACTACGATTACATCAAAAGTGTCTTGAAATTCAGGGATCGTCATTGTTCTAAGCGAGACTTAACTTTTATTTTAAACCAGGCACGGCTTACCGGGATTAATCAATCTCTAGCTAGACTAAATTGCCAAGTCAGCAAGTGACAATAAATAACAGCCCAAACATACTTGCGGTAGATTCACTAAGATAGGTGCGATTAAAAATTAACTTCTAGCAGCAATTTGTTACAATACTTAATGGTCGCGGTAGTGCGGTTATATATTCATGAATGTTAAGACAAACGATTTAGTAGAACTTCAAGTTGATGCAGCGCCAGGACAAATAGTTTTAGTTAAACCATTAGAAGTTGAGAATTTAAACGGACAAGTTGTTAAGCCAGAGTTGTTGCGCTATAACCCAGAAACTATAGCCGCTCATTACAAGAAAAAACCGTTTGAAGTATTAGGACGGATTCTTAAAGTTATATTTCCCTCGGTAAGCTTTGCGCTAGGGGTATGGTGGGATAAAAAAAGGGGTGTTAGCGATCGCAATGAGCCTAAACGCGCGGTACAGCTAAAAGAATTACTAACAAAATTAGGCCCGGCTTATATCAAAATTGGGCAAGCACTGTCTACTCGCCCTGATTTGGTGTCCCCCGCGTACTTAGAAGAATTGACGCGCCTGCAAGACCAGATACCGCCCTTTGCAAACGAAATTGCTTACCAATTTATTGAGGAGGAGTTAGGCGATCGCCCAGAAAACATTTACGCCGAATTATCCCCAGAACCAATCGCGGCGGCTTCTTTGGGGCAAGTATATAAAGGTAAGCTAAAAACTGGCGAAACGGTTGCTGTTAAAGTCCAGCGTCCCGACTTGCAAGCAACAATTGCCGTAGACTTGTACATTTTACGCCGGATGGCAACTTGGGCAAATAATAATATTAAGCGCTTACGCAGCGATTTAGTCTCAATTTTAGATGAGTTTGGCGAACGCATCTTTGAGGAGATGGACTACATCAATGAAGGCGAAAATGCCGAACGATTTGCCAAGCTTTACGGGCATTTGAAAGACGTTTACGTACCAAAAATTTATTGGCAATATACCCACCGTCGCGTACTAACGATGGAATGGATAGTAGGTACGAAGCTAACTCAAGTAGATGCTATCCGCGCACAAGGAATTGATGCTAGGTACATTATTGAAGTAGGTGTTCAGTGTTCTTTGCGTCAGTTGCTAGAACATGGCTTTTTTCACGCCGATCCGCATCCAGGAAACTTATTAGCTACTCCTGATGGAAAATTAGCTTATTTAGATTTTGGGATGATGAGCGAAATCAAGCCCTATCAACGCTACGGCTTGATTGAAGCGGTGGTACATATGGTAAACCGCGATTTTGAAGGATTAGCCCGCGATTACGTCAAGCTCGACTTTTTGACTCCCGATACAGACTTAGTACCGATTGTTCCGGCTTTGGGACAAATTTTTGGGAATGCTTTAGGCGCTAGTGTAGCGGAATTAAACTTTAAAAGCATTACCGATCAGTTATCGGCGTTGATGTATGAGTATCCTTTCCGCGTACCTGCTTACTACGCTTTAATTATTCGATCGCTAGTTACTTTAGAAGGAATTGCTATTTATATCGATCCCAACTTCAAGGTACTTAGTGAAGCCTACCCTTATATTTCTAAGCGATTACTAACCGATCCAGCCCCAGAATTGCGGGAATCTTTGCGCGACTTGCTGTTTAAAGATGGTCGTTTCCGTTGGAATCGTTTGGAAAACTTGCTAAAAAATGCTCGTAGCAGTGATGAATACAACTTAAATCAGGTACTTGATGAGACTTTAGAATTTTTATCGTCAGAAAGAGGGGCGTTGATTCGCAATAACTTAATCGATGAATTAGCAAAAACTATCGATGCGTTGAGTAAAGATGCTTTGAACAGCGTTACTAATAACGTGCGCGATCGCCTATTTAATACTCCTTGGACTAAACCTATAGCTATGGCAATTATGCCAGTTCCCGCCGCTAGTACCGAACAAGAACAAACTTTAGAGCATATCAAGCGCATTTGGGGCATTTTGCAGGAAACGCGCGGTTTTGACGCGACAAAAGTTAGTTCTCAAATTCCGCAATTGCTTTCTAATCCAGGAGTACAGCAAATGGGAAGACAAGTTGCGGGGCGTTTGACAAGTAAAGTAGTGGCGCGTTTGATTCGAGAAACTTTAGTTAAAGACGAAACTAACGGAGTTGCTAAAACTGCGGTAATTGTTAAAACCTAGGCGGATCGCATTTTACTATTTTATTTTCTCCCTTTTTTAAGAGGTTCTTGGGGGGATCTACGCAATCTAAGCTTCAGGAGAATTGTCATTTTCTTTATCGCGTTTAAAACTTTCTTCTAACGCCTGGATTTGTTCACGCCTAGCTTCTACTTCTAAAGATCGCCTTGAAAGGTCTTGATTTTGCAAGGTTAGAGACTGTCGCCACTGTTCCGATCGCTCAGTTTCGGCTTTTAAAAACTCTGGAGTAACGCCGCTAGTTAGGTAAATTCTGACCAAA
>CAJQOK010000010.1 GCA_905479905.1 uncultured Aliterella sp. | reverse complement strand
CAAGCAATAGAAAGTCTCCCTCCAGCAATTATCTATCGCCCCGTAGAAGCCAAAACACCATCAAAAACTAATGGTTGGGGAAATTCGTTACTAGCTTTGGCTCTAATATTGACTGCTGCAACTGCCGTTGCTGGGGGCGCTTGGTTGAGCTTGCAATTATTTGTCAATCCTGATGCAGTTAATGATGTAAACAAAATTTTGCCACCGGGGGTAAAATTCGCCCCTACTAATCCCGAACAACAATCGCAAACCCTCCAACAAGTTGAAGAATACTTGCGTAGACAAGGAAAAATAGCTGGGGAACCTTTGGCGCTAGAAACCGATGCCAAAACTTTAGTTGTTAAGTCTTTAGTTCTACCCGTATCTAAGCGACAATCAAACTGCCAAACTAATTGTCAAGAAATTGTCGAATTGCGAACTTATCAGTTAGCAAAAAATGATTTCAAATTCCCCTTACAAGCTGACAACACTACTTACGATCTCATTAATAAGCTATCGGTATCGGGCCCAGATGAGTCTTTTGTCATTGCTCCGGTTGTAGATTCTGAAACCCCTAACTACGGTTCTACGCGGCTATTACCTTTGACTCAACTGCAAAAGTTTTCAGGAGATCCACCCAATTCAGGCACTTGGCTATATTTAATCGGTCAAAGCCAGCAATCGGATAATGAAACTGCTTACGGTCAGATTCTCCACTATGATAGAACTCGCTCGGCGCTTAGTTTAGTATTAACCTGGACTAGCCCCACAGGAATTGTCCCTAAATGGCAACAAGTTACAGGCGGCGGTTTTCCTGAACTAATAGTAGATCGCACTAGCGAACTAGAGCCACAATTGCAAGTTTATCAAGTTAAACCTGCCCAAGCTTCTTTGCATCAATTTCAGCTAGTCCCGATTTCCATTGAAGAACCAGCAATTAAAACTACCGCCTACCAGAATGCTTTATTCTTGGCTCGTAATGGTCTTTGGTCGCCAGCGTGGCAATATTTAAAGTCGCTCCCACAGGGGACAAAACGTCCCTCCGCCGCAGCCCAAGCCCAAATTGATTTCATTGGGTTGTACGCCAAATATACGAGCAAGCAAGCTGATACTGCTTGGGCTAGTCCTAGTCAACAAGCGATCGCAGCCTTGAGCGATGGACGCTGGAAAAAAGGCTTACAAATATATCTTGCTTCCCCTGAAAATACTCAAGAAATTGCTACTTTTTTAGTTAATGATTCTGGTAGGTTGTGGAATCGGGTAGAAGCGGCTTTAAAAATTAATCCCCGCCCAGAAATCCAAACTTGGGGGGCGCTAATTTTGGGCGCTCAGGAAGGACAAGCAAGCGCTATTGCTTGGCTCAAAGCGCAACCCCACAGTCCAAAAACTTTAAAATATACAGAAAAACTGCTCAAAAGATTAGATGGCGATTATGAAATACCTGTAGCTAAAGATCGCCCTAGCCGCATTATTGGGTATGTAGAGCCGACGAGCAAAATTAACTTAACTAATTGGTTATCCATCGAGCCAAAATCTGTAAATAAAGAGCAAAAATGGCAGCAAATTAAAGTAATTTCTTATCATAATGGTCAATCCTGGGTGCGATCGCCTTTTAACCAATTAAAGCTTCCCAATACTGAGCCAGCAAAGTTTCTGTGGCAGCAATTAGGTCTTAATATAGATCCTCATCTCAATATAGAGCTACGGCTACTTGACGGACAATCGCCCACTACTACCGCCACCGTTCAAGCTATGCAATTGCAAAATGGCGAATTGCGTTTACTCGTACCAGCGCAGCCAGAAATCGCCCTTAAACAGATACCTTTAGCTGTTAGTGCTGAAGCTTTGCAATGGGTAGAATCTACGCCGATGACTATGGCAGAATTTCTTAGCCAAGAATCTCTAGATGCTACCGAGTTTTTGCCTGCTATTTGGCGCGAGTTATCCTCTAATCGGTCTTTACCCAAATTCGAGCAATTGCAGCAAGAATTAGCAACTCTAACTATTAGGCTCGTCGAGCTTACTGGAGACAATAATCAAGACATAGTGCTAACTATTTCTGAACAAGAGATTGCCACTTTGACAAAAAACAAGTTTTACAAAGGCGGACAAAGGGCGATCGCCTTTTCTGATACTGGAAAGCTACTATATAGCGAATTTGGTACTGTAGGCAAACTTAAAGCGATCGCCGATTTAAAAGATAATGCCCTCCCAGCATTGCTAATTGAGAACAATCATAAATATATTATTCAGCGCTGGTCAATAATCAATCAGCGCTTTGAGTAGCAACTTCTTTCGTGCTGGTAGATTATATTGAAAATAACTTCTAACCTCATTCATTCCGCGCAACGGAACATTGTCCGTTACGCCCTAACTCACCTGCTTTTAACAGCATTTAGTTAGATCAATATAATTTCATAGTACGATGTTTGGTGAACAAAAGTCAATGGTTTGATTAATAAGAATTACTTAACTATAAAAGGTATTTGATAAGTAGATAAATAAGAATTATAAGGCGAGTAAAATTAAGAAAGATACCTAAGTAAGTAGTTAAAAACTTAAAAATCAACAGCAAAAACAATGACAACTCCTAACGGCCCAAGTAGTTCAATTTTAGTTCGGAGAATCAGTACAATTCGGTGGATTTTTAACCCATTCAAGGTGCTTGAAGAACGGGCAAAAAAGTATGGCGAAAGTTTTACAATTTCCAAAAATACATTGCCTTTAGTAGTCTATTTCACCAATCCCCAGGCAATTGAGCAAATATTTACTGCCAACTCAGAGTTATTTGATACCAATAGCGCCAACGATATATTATTGCCACTATTGGGCGAACATTCGATGATTTTGCTAGGAGGTGAAAAGCATCAACGCCAACGTAAATTGTTAATGCCGCCCTTTCATGGCGATCGCTTACGCACGTATGGGGAATTGATTCATAAGGTTACTGAGGGCGTAATCAGTCAGTGGCAGGTAGGTAAACCCTTTGCTGTGCGATCGTCGATGCAAGAAATCTCATTGCAAGTTATTCTTAATGCGGTTTTTGGTATTCATGAAGGAGAAAGATTTGATCAACTAAGGAAAGTTTTAACAACTATGTTAGATTCGGTGGGATCTCCCGTAAGTTCATTACTGCTCTTTTTCACTTCTTTACAAAAAGATTGGGGTGTTTGGAGTCCTTGGGGGCGATTTTTGCGTCTCAAACAACAAATTGATAGCTTATTAATAGATGAAATTAAAGAAAGAAGACAGCAAGCCGATCCCCAGCGCGATGACATTCTCAGTTTGCTTTTAGATGCGCGGGATGAAGAAGGGGAAGCAATGACTGATGAGGAGTTGCGAGACGAATTGATTACGTTACTATTTGCCGGACATGAAACTACTGCTTCAGCCTTATCTTGGGCATTGTATTGGATTGATTCGTTGCCAGAAGTCAAAGAGAAACTGCTAAACGAGCTTAAAAATTTACCTGGGGACTCTAAGATTAGCGATATTGCTCGTTTGCCTTATCTTAATGCCGTTTGCTCGGAGACGTTGCGGATCTATCCTATTGCCATAACTCCCTTTCCGCGTGTGGTAAAAGTACCGATGGAAATTATGGGCTACCAGCTTGAACCAGGTACGCTGTTATTAGTTTCTACTTATCTAACGCATCAAAGAGAAGACATTTATCCCGAACCGAAAAAGTTTAAACCAGAGCGCTTTTTAGAAAGGCAATTTTCACCATACGAATACTTACCTTTTGGCGGTAGCAATCGTAGATGTATTGGTGCGGCTTTTGCTTTGTTTGAGATGAAGTTGGCACTGGCGACTATTTTGACTAGCTGCGAGTTGAAGTTAGTTAACACTCGTCCAATCAAACCAACTCGACGCGGTTTGACAGTCGCTCCTCCAGCAAATATGCAAATGGTGGTTACATTAAAGAGACAAGAAAATCCTGTTTTAGTGTAGGTGCGATCGCACCTGCTAATTTTTAAATAAATTTCTCTTGGAGACGTTGCACCGCAACGTCTCTACCTTCCGATATCTTCATTCCACAATTGGGGATGATTGTAAATAAACTCACTCATCAATTGCTTGCATTCAGCCAAATCTAGATCGATAACTTCCACTCCGTGAGACTTCATAAAATCTTTCGCGCCAGAGAAAGTTTGGGATTCTCCAGCTATAACTTTTTTGATGCCAAACTGAACCACCGCACCAGCGCAAAGATAGCAAGGCATCAAAGTTGAGTACAAAGTTGTCCCCCGATAAGTACCAATTCTGCCTGCATTCCGCAGACAATCGATCTCTGCGTGAGTAACCGGATCGCCTTCTTGGACTCGTTTATTATGTCCTTGTCCGATAATTACACCCTCTTTAACTAGCACCGAACCTATAGGAATACCGCCTTCAATTAATCCTTGTTTCGCTTGGGCGATCGCGCTCAACATATATTCATCCATACAATGTCCCTGTACAACTGCTGAATATATACTTGCAGGGTCTAACCGGATAAGACAAGCACAAAGTGGAGAGGTTTCAGCAACAGAAGTCGCTCTAACTTAAGGTTGCTTTGGCACAGCTTGTCTGACAACTTCAATATCTAAATCTAGGGCTTCTGCTACTTGTTCTAAAGTTAACCCCATTTTTAATAACCGGGGTAGTGTTTCTAACTTGCCTTCTAACTTGCCTTCTAACTTGCCTGCCAACTTGCCTTCTAACTTGCCTGCTAACCTGCCTTCCTCTTGTGCTTCTTGATAAACTCTAGTATTTTTGATCAGGTCTAACCCTAACATTGCTTCTATCTCCTGACGGCTAAGATGAGGAAACTTATATATTACTATTGTCTCTATAAATTCTAGGATTTGCTGCTGAACTTGCTCATCTGTTACTTGTTGCCTTGCTTGCGAAATTAGGTTTATAGCTTTTGCGGGAGCTTTTTTGTTGCTTTCTATTACCAACTGGACAATTCCC
>CAJQOK010000009.1 GCA_905479905.1 uncultured Aliterella sp. | reverse complement strand
ATTTTGATTGGTCAGATGCCGTAATTTCTGTACCTGAAGATACAACCAATGTAGAAGAAATAATCGCCCATCTTGATACTCAACCGGAGCGGTTAAATAAAATTCGTACCGATAATGTAGTCAACTCTCTACTTCGCCATGATTGGGTATATCGTTGGGAAAAAATCTTAGCGGCGGTAGATATCCCGATTTCTCCAGGAATGATCCAAAGAAAAGCTAAGTTGAAAGAATTAGCTAACATTGTTACAGAAAACAGTAATTTTAATAACTTAATACAGTAAAGTTTTATGCAAGAAGCACCTTTTCCCCTTGGCTCAAATTCCCGGCCGCGCATTTTAGTTTTATCGATGCGTGACATTGAGTTTCATGTATCACGTTGCTATATAAGTGAGTTTGAAAATTGTATTTGTAGTTTTGATGATGTAGATTTATTTAAGCTACCTTATGTCAAAAGAAATTTTACCGATAAGGTAATAAACAACGTAGCTAGAAAATTTTTTCAAATAAGTAGCAGCGATCAAATATTTAATCTTTTCAATGAACGCCATAGTTTAAACAAAGAATATGACTTATTCTTTTTTATCTGTCAAAAACCTATAGACTTATTATATTTAAGCTCTCTTAAAGACTGGCGTAGTCGATGTAGTAAAGCTGTTTGCTTGCTAGATGAAGTATGGCTAGAAAATTTTGATAAAGACCAAATACAATTGGCGGTATTAAAAAAATTTGATTATGTTTTTATGAACTTAAGTTCTAGTATCAAAGCTGTTGCTAATACAATACAAAAACCTTGTGTGTATATGCCTTCTGGAGTTGATGCTGTAGAATTTTGTCCTTATCCTCTACAACCGCAACGGAGTATTGATGTTTGTAATTTTGGTCGTCGTTCCCCAACTGTACACCAATCGCTATTGAATTTAGGAGAACAAGATAATTTTTTGTATATGTATGATACCATGAAAAGTTTGGCTGTAAAAAATCTGCAAGAGCATCGCACTCTGTACCAAAATATAGTTAAAAGAAGTAAATACTTTATTGCTTACAGAGCAAAATTCAATCGTGGAGGTGAAGTTGGAGTTCAACAAGAGTTTGGTATCCGCTTTTTTGAAGGCATATCAGGAGGAGCGGTAATTTTGGGAACACCACTACAGACAGAAACTTTTACCCAAAGCTTTGATTGGTCTGATGCAGTAATTGAACTTCCCTCGGATGCAACTAATGCCGCAGAAGTCATCGCTGACCTAAACTTGCAGCCACAGCGACTAAAAGAAATCCGCAAAAACAATGTAGTCAATTCTTTGCTCAGGCATGACTGGGTATATCGCTGGGGTCAGATTTTAGATACGGTAGGTCTGAGTCATACGCCTAAAATGGCACAAAGACGAGCTTATTTACAAAGTTTGGCTGACATGGCAGTACAAAAAAGTAGTTAAGCCTGGGCTTTTTTGTAAAGTCTGTTAAAGAATAAGTTAATATTAATTATGTTGGGTCAAACTTTAGTGGAGAAATCATACTCTAAGCTGAAGTCACTCAAACAGCCGCACCCGGCGGTAGGGTGATTAGAGGAATTTGGGCAAAGGGTAAAAATCTTCGCCACCAGTTAACTCAATCAAGCTCAGAATCTTGTGAACGTTAAAGCGTGCGCGAGTTCCAAAAAATTCTCCGCATCCCTCTTAGGGAAACCGTTTTAGATTCGGGAGCGACAAATAGCTAGGGACGCAAAATCTACATGAAATATTATTTAATCGCCAAGTCGCTAACTAAATATCGGTCGCCACTGAAAATTAAAACCATAAATTCGCCACAAGTAGGGAAGAATTACAGGTTTAAGCTCCATCAAATTACAAATTTAACCACACTTAAAAAGGCAGAAGCAATACATGCTACACCGCAAGATTTATCAACTGTGTTGCGATGAGCGTGAAGTATCTATTTTCTTAAGAGATCAGCAACGCTGGATTGAATCCGCCCGGATTATTGATGTAGAAGGAGATTTAGTAACTTTACGTTATGAAATTGATGAAGAAGAAGAAGTTTGCTCCTGGGAGGAAATGGTGCGCTTAGAAAGTATTGGTTCTGTATCCCGAAAACTATCATCTGTACTTAGAGGTAATTTCGATCCTCTTGTTTCTGATGATTGCCCAGAAGCAGAACGAATTTCTAACCATCACAACGATTCAAATCCTGAGTAAGGTAGACCTATTTAGTTGAAAAGGTTTAGGAAAAATACTTTTTCCTAAACCTTTTTGCTTTATGCTTCTTCGCTGTCGCTGGGATTGTCGGCGTTAAGGCGCTCAAAAACTGGGCAATAGCCTTCGGGGGTGACTTTAAAGCCAAATAGAGGCGAAGCTTGATTCCAACAACGTTGATTGCGGTAGAATTTACAAGTACCGCAACAGTTTAAGTTAGTCCAAGCCAGAGAATCGCGATCGCCAGTATTAAGTAATTCGCGGGAAGATAAACCCCGCAATACCAATTCTTCTCCTTGCCAACGAGCAGAAACAAGCCCTGTATCGGCAAAATTTCGCCAACGTGGGTCGGTTGTAACGGCATCAGGAAGGGTAATTGCGACTACACTACCCAATTCATTAAGCTCGCCTTCATAGCTGGTTTCTGGTGGTGCTGGGGGCTGCAAAAACATTTCGCCAATTCTTAGTTCTACCAAAGTACCCGCCGATGGAGTATGTAAGTGATAGCGATTTTGCAATTCCTCTAAGCTAGTTAAATCCGCTAAGTAAGTAGGAGAACCGTGAATAAAAATTACATCTTGGGGGCGTAAGTTGTGAATTAGTTGGGTAATCCCTGGCCCATCGCTATGTTGAGCAAGTAAGTAGGTTTCAATATTGGTAGTAGAGTGATTGATTCTCGAATGACCAGGTTTTTCGGGCAAAAAGATTAACCAACCAGTATCGTCGGGTTGACAATATTGGCTCCAATCTTTAGTGTTATCGGTTAAAACTATACAAGGCTTTTCCTGATTCGGGCGTTGATTGGGCTGCAAACGCCGCATCCGGGGACGAACTCGTTCATCCCAAAACAAAGGTTGATGACGGGCAAAGTTCTGTACAGAAGCTGGGAGATAGGGCAGCAATTGTAAATAGGCATCGCACCCAGTAGCTACACTGCCATCTACCCAGATATCTAAATCGCGCCCAGTAAAATTGTGGTGGCTGCGGAGCAACATTAAAATTTCTTGTCCTAAACCTAGAGTAGGTGTAGGCATTAATACAGAATAGTTTGAGGCGATCGCGCGTTCAATGCGTTCTGCTAAAGTATTCTCTTGAGTACGGCGGTGAGGATGGCGCGAAGTGCCGTAACTGCCTTCAATAATTAGCACGTCTGGCTCTAAACCGCGTAATTCTTCTAGATGCAACCCATCCACTAAGCGGGAATTTGACAAGAAAAAATCCCCAGTATACAGCAGCTTGTAGGAGCGCTGGGCATTAGTGTAGGTAAGCAAAATTGCCGCCGCTCCGGGTAAATGTCCGGCGGGGAATAATTGTACAACTAAGCCGTTATGGAACTCAATAGGCGATCGCCAAGGCAAAGCATGGCAAAATTGTTGAGTCTCCACTTCTTGCCAATTTAGCGGTAATAACTGTGTTGTAACTTCGCTGGCGTAAATGGGTACAGTCGGAAAAGCTTGATGCAGGTCTAATAAGCCTCTAGCATGGTCTGAGTGAGCATGACTGCATAAAACTAAGTCTATGGGGTGTTCTAAATTTTGAAGCGGCGAAATATCTTCAATTCCGCAGTCTAACAAAATCCGGTATGGCCCCATTTTTACTAATAAACATACCCCTTCACCTTGATGGTGAACGCCGTAAGCCAAACATTCTAGTTCCGCTCCTCCGATATTAGAGCTAGAGGAGGATGTATTATTACTCCCCATTGCCAACAACTAATAAGTTTGCCGATATTGCGCGTCTGAACTTCTTAAAATGCGTCCAAGTTGAGGTTTTTTGCATTGCCACACCCGCCCCAGAGAAAATAATTATTGCTCTAGCAGATCCTTTTCTTCTCCAAGCTGGCACGAGTGCAGGGGGAAAAACATTAAATTTTGTGTAGCTTAAAGTTTAGTGAGCCGAGCCATTGCCATGATAGTTTTTTGAGTTATAAAATCCATTTTTAGTCCCAAAAAATAGGCAAGAGATTGTAAATACTACCGTTAAACCTACTAATATCAGCTTGACATCCATTTTTGCTTGTCTCCGTAATAACTGTACTGCTCTCTTTGTAATTATTACAATTGAGCTATCGTGCAATGTTACTTTAGCTAATTTGCTTTGCTTAATTCAACAGTATTTAATCAAATTGTCGAGCCAAACTTTTTGGCGCGTCCAGCAACAGAAGTTGCACCCTTACTTTTAGGCTGCGTTTTGGTACGTCAATTACCAAATGGGCAAATTATCCGGGGCGTAATAGTCGAAACAGAAGCTTACGCAGTGGGAGATCCAGCTTTTCACGCTTACAAAAGCCGTACAAGTCGCAATAGCGTTGTTTTTGGAGCGCCGGGAATCAGCTATATTTATTTAATTTACGGGATTTATCATTGCTTTAATGTGGTTACAGACTTAGATGGAGTGCCAAGTGCGGTATTAATTCGGGCTTTGCAGTTAGAAAACGTACCAACAGGAGAAAACTTACAAAAGTTCGCCGCCGGGCCAGGTAAATTATGTAAAGCAATGCAAATTGATCGCAGTTTAAATGCTTGTCCGTTACAACCAGCTTCGGCGCTATGGTTAGAGCATCGCAATGGAGAATTTATAAATAAATTGGCAACGGGAGAAATTAGTTTTGTGCAAACTACCCGCATAGGGCTTTCTAAAGGTGTAGAGTTACCTTGGCGGTGGTATATCAAAAATTGTCCGGCGGTTTCAAAGTGGTAAGAGCGCGGAAGATTTTTGCCCAACATTGGCTAAAAAACGAAAAGGTGCTGCAAAAAATAATTAAAGCAGCAGAAATTACAAAAAGCGATCGCATTTTAGAAATTGGGCCAGGTACAGGGGTATTGACTCGCCAATTGTTACCTCTCGCTGAATCGGTAGTTGCCGTAGAAATTGACCGCGATTTGTGCGGCGGACTTGCAAAGCAACTCGGTAAAGTTAGCAACTTTTTACTGCTGCAAGGAGATATTCTCAGCCTACAATTGCCAGATTACGCCGCCTGCGCCAATCTTAATAAAGTAGTAGCAAATATTCCTTACAATATTACAGGGCCAATTTTAGAAAAGTTGCTAGGGAAAATTTCTATTCCACCCGCGCAAAACTTTGACTCGATTGTACTATTGGTGCAAAAAGAAGTCGCCGAGCGATTGTACGCCAAACCCGGTAACAGAGCTTTTGGGGCGCTATCGGTGCGAGTTCAGTATTTGGCAGAATGTGAATTAGTTTGTCCTGTCCCCGCGCACTGCTTTTCGCCACCGCCAAAAGTAGATTCAGCCGTTGTGCGGCTGCGTCCTCGGCAAATACTACCCCCAGCAACTAATCCGCAAAAGTTGGAGACTTTGGTAAAGCTAGGTTTTGCCACCAAGCGCAAAATGTTGAGAAATAATCTGATTTCTGTAGTAGAACGAGAGGAACTTACTCAATTGCTAGAACAATTAGAAATCAACCCCCAAGCACGCGCAGAGGATTTGAGTGTAGCTCAATGGGTAACTTTGAGCGATCGCCTAGAACTTTAAGATGTAAAAATGCAATAGTTGCAGCAGATTCTGATAAGTTAGCCAGAGTATTATTTAGTCATTATTAATTTTTGCTGGTGTAGCTATGTCTCTATGCGAATTTAAGCCCGGATTGGAAGGCATACCCGCCGCCGAATCTAGTATTAGCTGTGTCGATGGACAACTGGGAATACTTGAATATCGAGGTATCCGTATTGAAGAATTAGCCGAAAAAAGTACATTTTTAGAAACGTCTTACTTACTAATTTGGGGTAAGCTACCAACCCAACAAGAACTTGATGAGTTTGAGCATGAAGTTCGTTACCATCGCCGCATCAAGTATCGCATCCGCGACATGATGAAATGTTTTCCCGAAAGCGGACACCCAATGGATGCGTTGCAAGCCTCTGCCGCCGCTTTGGGCTTGTTCTACTCCCGCCGCGACCTAGATAACCCTGTTTATATCAGCGATGCGGTGGTGCGCCTTTTAGCCACAATTCCCACGATGGTAGCCGCCTTTCAACTCATGCGTAAAGGTAACGATCCGGTGCGTCCACGCGATGATCTAGATTACTCCGCTAACTTTCTTTATATGCTGAGTGAAAAAGAACCCGATCCTTTATCTGCGCGGATTTTAGATATTTGTCTGACTTTACACGCCGAGCATACAATGAATGCCTCAACTTTTAGCGCTAGAGTCACAGCTTCAACTTTGACCGATCCTTACGCGGTGGTTGCTTCCGCCGTTGGGACTTTGGGCGGCCCTTTACATGGTGGCGCAAATGAGGAAGTAATCGGGATGTTGGAAGAAATTGGCTCGATAGAAAACGTCCGCCCTTACATAGAAGACCGATTGCAACGCAAAGCAAAAATTATGGGCTTTGGTCATCGCGTTTATAAAGTCAAAGACCCCAGAGCAACTATTTTGCAAAACCTAGCAGAGCAACTGTTTGAGAAGTTTGGGCATGATAAATACTACGATCTTGCTTTAGAGATGGAACAAGTAGTTGCTGAAAAACTCGGTCATAAAGGAATTTACCCAAATGTTGACTTTTACTCTGGTTTAGTGTACCGAAAGTTAGGAATCCCCACCGATTTATTTACGCCAGTATTTGCGATCGCTCGTGTAGCCGGATGGTTGGCTCATTGGAAAGAACAACTAGCAGAAAACCGAATTTTTCGCCCCAGCCAAGTTTATAGTGGGTTGCACAAGGAACTTTATGTGCCGATTGAGCAGCGATAAACAGTGTAATTAACTTCTCTAGGCAAGGATATACTAAGCAGTGGAATGTGTAAAAAATCTTTACTCTCGTTTTTGTTAGTTTAGACAACCAAACACAAAGTAAATTTACAAGCTTTAGCCGTCAAGCTCCAAGAGTGTAAATAACTTAAACCTTTGATGTGAAGAGCGTAAACATGAATTCAGGCGTAGACCTCCAAGGAACCTTTATTGAATCTCTAATCCAGCTAGGCTTACCTGCGGGTACAGCTAAAGCTATTTGGATGCCACTACCAATGATATTAATGATTATTGGGGCAACCGTAGGGGTATTAGTTACTACCTGGCTAGAGCGAAAAATCTCCGCCGCCGCCCAGCAACGAATCGGCCCAGATTTTATGGGCCCTTTTGGGTTACTTGCTCCGGTGGCTGATGGATTAAAGCTAGTTTTTAAGGAAGATGTAGTACCAGCAAAAGCCGATTCTCTGCTATTTACTTTAGGACCAATTATTGTTGTAATTCCGGTATTTGTGTCTTTCTTGGTAGTACCTTTTGGGCAGAATTTTGTAATTACCGATGTAGGTACAGGGATATTTTTATGGATTGCTTTATCTAGCATTCAGCCGATTGGCTTACTAATGGCGGGTTACTCCTCTAATAATAAATACTCCCTTTTAGGAGGGTTAAGAGCCGCCGCCCAGTCGATTAGTTACGAAATACCCCTATCATTAGCGGTACTTGCGATCGTGATGATGTCTAATAGCCTTAGTACCGTTGACATTGTTAATCAACAGTCAGGTTACGGAATTTTGGGCTGGAATATCTGGCGACAGCCTGTAGGTTTTATGCTCTTTTGGATCTCCGTACTTGCCGAATGCGAACGGATGCCCTTTGACTTACCAGAAGCTGAGGAGGAGTTAGTAGCAGGCTATCAAACCGAATACGCGGGGATGAAGTTCGGGCTTTTTTACTTAGGCTCTTATGTAAACTTGGTACTTTCTTCTTTGCTAGTAGCAGTTTTATATTTGGGTGGTTGGGATTTTCCAGTTCCCATTGAATTATTAGCTAACTTGTTTGGAGTCAGCGAAACAAGTTCTTGGCTACAGCTAATTGATGCTTCTTTGGGCATCACTATGACGGTACTAAAAGCTTACTTTTTGATATTTGTGGCGATTTTGCTGCGTTGGACTGTACCGAGAGTTCGCATCGATCAATTGTTAGATTTAGGATGGAAGTTTTTACTCCCTGTAGGTTTAGCTAACTTACTCCTAACCGCCGCCTTAAAATTAACCTTTCCCGTTGCTTTTGGTGGTTAGCCCGACTTCGGAAAAATTAGAGAGAGACACTACTACCTATGTTCAAGTTTCTTAAGCAAGTTGGCGATTATGCCAAAGAAACGGTACAAGCTGCCCGATACATCGGTCAAGGGCTATCTGTCACCTTTGACCATATGCAGCGCCGACCGATTACCGTACAGTATCCTTACGAAAAACTGATTCCTTCAGAGCGGTTTCGCGGACGGATTCATTTTGAATTTGATAAGTGTATTTCTTGCGAAGTTTGCGTTAGAGTATGCCCGATTAATTTGCCTGTAGTTGATTGGGAATTTGACAAAGCCAGCAAAAAGAAAAAACTCAACCATTACAGCATTGATTTTGGTGTTTGTATTTTTTGCGGTAATTGCGTGGAGTATTGCCCGACGAATTGTTTATCAATGACTGAGGAATACGACCTTTCTACCTACGATCGCCACGAGTTAAATTATGACAACGTAGCATTAGGTCGTTTGCCTTACAAAGTCACCGACGATCCGATGGTGACACCACTGCGCGAATTTGTGTACTTACCCAAAGGCGTTTTAGAACCCCACAATTTGCCCAAGGATAGCCTTCGTGTTGGTAAAATGCCCGAAGAAATTGCCGCGCAAGAAAAACCAGTAACAAAATAGTTTTAAGTTTTGAGTCTGTTGTCAATAGGCTCAAAACTACTAGCCAATCAGGAGACTAATAAAAAAGTGAATTTAGCAGAAGGCGTACAAATTGTTTCGTTCGGCATTTTGGCAGTAATGACCCTTGCCGCAGCCTTGGGAGTAGTGCTACTGCCTAACATCGTTTACTCTGCCTTTTTACTTGGAGGCGTATTTATTAGCATTGCAGGGATGTATTTATTGCTCAATGCTGACTTTGTAGCTGCCGCCCAAGTATTAATTTATATCGGGGCAGTCAACGTATTGATTTTATTTGCAATCATGCTAGTAAACAAACGCGAAACTTTTAAACCCTTAAGTAATGCTTGGCTACGTCCAACGCTAACCGCCGTAGTTAGTGCAGGCATATTTAGCTTACTAAGCGCCATGATTTTGGCTACCCCTTGGCAGCTTTCGCCCACTATGATACCGGGTACTAGCTCAACTATTATCATTGGGGAGCATTTGTTTACAGACTTTTTGTTGCCCTTTGAACTTGCTTCAATTCTCCTACTAATCGCTATGGTGGGGGCAATTATCCTTGCACGGCGCGAATTTTTGCCCGATCAAACCATGTCGCCTAATAAAGAACAGCCAATTTTAACTTTGGCAGAACGTCCCAGAGAACTTGTCGGCGTATCTAGCGATAAAACTAGCAGCCTTGACGACGGGCGGCGCGGGTAAATTAGTTAGTAAAAAAGCAGGAAAACTATGCAACTAGAATACTTTTTATTAGTAGCGGCGGCTTTATTTTGTATTGGCATTTTTGGCTTAATTACTAGCCGAAATGCCGTCAGAGTATTGATGTCTATAGAATTGCTGCTAAATGCGGTGAATTTGAATTTGATGGCATTTTCAAACTACTTAGACGCTAAAGAAATTAAAGGACAAGTATTTACAGTATTTGTGCTAACGGTGGCTGCGGCGGAGGCGGCGGTAGGTCTTGCGATCGTGCTAACTATTTATCGTAACCGCGACACGGTGGATATGGAGCAATTTAACCTTTTGAAGTGGTAATCGGGTGGAGTTAAAGCAGGTTATTATCGCTCATAAAGCCGCCGATACCCAAAGTCGCCAATGGGCGGAGAAATGCGCGCGGCAATTAGAAAGCCTCAATTGCCGCATTCTCATGGGGCCAAGCGGGCCAAAAGATAACCCTTATCCAGTATTTTTAGCCTCTGCAAGCCAGCCAATCGATCTAGCTATAGTATTGGGCGGCGATGGCACGGTACTAACAGCAGCCAGACATTTAGCCCCTCACAACATCCCGATTTTGGCGGTGAATGTGGGGGGACATTTGGGTTTTTTGACGGAGGCTTTTGAGGAATTTAAGCGTTCAGAAGAAGTATGGCAGCGTTTATTAGAAGATCGCTATGCTATTCAAAGACGAATGATGTTGCAGGCGGCAATTTATGAAGGCGATCGCACTAACACCGAATTGATGAGCGATGTATACCTCGCCCTCAACGAAATGTGCATTAAACCCGCCTCGGCTGACCGGATGATTACATCTATTTTAGAAATGGATATTGATGGGGAAATCGTCGATCAGTATCAAGGTGATGGGTTAATTATTGCTACGCCCACAGGTTCTACAGGCTATACTGTGTCTGCTAACGGGCCTATAGTCCATGATGGCATGAAAGCCATTATCGTTACGCCTATTTGTCCGATGAGTCTTTCTAGCCGTCCGTTAATTTTGCCTGCGGGTTCTGTCGTTAGCGTTTGGCCCTTAGCCGATTACGAACTTAATACTAAGTTATGGACTGATAGTATTTTAGGTACATCTATTTGGCCAGGACAACGGGTAGATGTCAGGATGTCTGAGCATCAAGCTAAGTTTATTATTTTAGAAGAAAACTATTCTTATTATCAAACCTTGCGCGAAAAACTCCAATGGGCAGGGGCGAGGATTCATTACGATAATAACCATCGCCATAATTGATCTTACACAAATTATTTATCTATGCAAGATTTCAACAACGCTAGATACCTTAGCGATCAAGAAGTTTATCCTTGCCCAATTTGCGCTGTAGGCGAAATTTCGACTATGCCTTTGATGGAAGTTATGGCGTGTCAATTTTGCCGTCATATTTTTACGGCGGACTATGAAAACCAGCAGTTGCAAATGGCCGATAGACAGCCGCCTTTAATGTGGCGCTGGAATGGCAAATCGTGGAGTGAAAGGCGCTTAAAAGATGTAGAAATAGGTTGGGGTTACACTTTGGGCGCGATCGCCTTTGTTGTTTTGCCCACTACTTTAATTGGTATCACAGTATACGCTAGACCGCCTGTAGCTAGTAGCCCCTTGTCTTGGTTTCCGGTGTTTTGGACGGGGTTAACTTTTGTATTGCATTTAGGCATTATTGCCCAGTTAGTAATTGAGTTTTTAGATTTTCCCCTTGGGGCTTATTTGCAACAAAAGTTGCAAAACCTTTTACCGAGGTAAAGCTTTAAGGCAACCAAGGGAAAGAGCGAAAGTTAGGGGGACGTTTTTCTAAAAATGCTTGTTTGCCCTCCGCACCTTCTTGAGTCATGTAGTAGAGCATAGTAGCATTGCCTGCGAGTTCTTGTAGCCCTGCTTGTCCATCACAATCGGCGTTAAAAGCAGACTTTAGACAACGAATAGCGATCGGGCTTTTTTCTAGTATTTCTGTTGCCCATTGGATGCCTTCGGTTTCTAATTGTTCCACAGGTACGATGCAATTAACTAAACCCATTTCCAAAGCTTGAGTAGCAGTGTATTGGCGACAAAGATACCAAATTTCCCGCGCTTTTTTTTGCCCGACAATTCGTGCCAAATAACTAGCACCAAAACCACCATCAAAACTACCAACTTTAGGGCCTGTTTGCCCAAATATGGCGTTATCGGCAGCAATAGTAAGATCGCAGATTAGATGTAAAACGTGACCACCACCGATCGCATAGCCTGCAACTAAGGCAATTATAACTTTGGGCATAGAACGAATTAGACGTTGCAAATCTAAAACGTTGAGGCGGGGAATGCCATCATCATCTATATATCCAGCATCACCGCGCACGCTTTGATCGCCGCCAGAACAAAAGGCGTATTTGCCATCGGTATGCGGGCCAGCACCTGTAAATAGGACTACTCCAATACTTGTATCTTCTCTAGCATCAACAAAAGCATCGTATAGCTCAAATACTGTTTTTGGGCGGAAGGCATTGCGCTTGTGGGGACGGTTGATGGTAATTTTGGCAATCCCATCAGTTTTGTGATACAAGATATCTTCGTAGGTTTTGGCAGTTTCCCAAATAATTGTCATAGTAAAGGCGCATCGTTTTAGCCCCAGAATTTTAACGCGGGTAGCGACTTTGAGCCAAATATCTATTTAATCTTGACTAATTAAGGGAGAACCGAGAGTAGTAAGATTAAGCGCATAGCCCCCAGTAACTAAGTAAACGCTGTCAGAAATCGCGCCTATGCGTCGGACTAAATTACCTAGGCGATCGCGAAAGGTTCTACCACTAGGATACGCTGGTACTACACCCCAGCCTGTTTCTTCGGCGACAAAAATTATTTCTTGAGTACAACGATCACCCAAAGTAAGTAACAACTCTTGGACAATTTGCTCCCATTGAGTAGCGTCTTTGTCTAATAAAGCAGCCACCCAAGTACCCAAAGAATCAACCAATAGGCAACTAGAGGCGGGAGAAGTTGCGATCGCGCTGATTAATTGCAATTCGGGTACTTCCCAAGTCAACCAATGCTCAGGGCGACGCTTTTGATGTTTGCTCAGGCGCTCTACCCAGTCCAAATCTTCAAGATTTACTACGGCGGTGGCTAGATAGATGACGCAATTATTTGACTTAAGCGCTAAATTTTCTGCCCATTCACTTTTTCCCGACCGAGCGGGCCCTGTAACTAAAACAATGCCCATAGAATTGTCGTCGCAGGTACAAATTACCAATATTTTTGAATTAGTTGCTCGTCTTCGATACAATTAGCACCAACCCATAGAAGGTAAAATAACTAAATTACTACGTACCGAGCAGACATTCAGCCAAAACATTAACATGAATAGCTGTCCAATTGTAAGCTTTAGCTATGGTTAGTTTGAATTATGAAAGCAGATTTAAACAAAATTTTGGCAGCCTTGCAACAGTTAGAACAAAACCCTAACGTTTCTGAAAGTCGCCCTTTTACCACCTCAAATCTAGATAGCACCGTAGGTATTACTTCCGAGACGAGCAAAGCCAGTCAACCCGATGCTTCTGCACCCATTCCACCACTACAACTAAATCGTCAAGCGCCTACTCTACCTATATTCGATTCTAGTAGCGCCGAAAAACCCCCAGCCGCCGAGGAGCCTGGTTTAGTAGAAATACCGCCGCCTACCTTAATTCAAGATTTACAGCAAATTATCCAGCAAATTGAAAGTCTTTACAGGGAAGGCCCAATAGTTGATGGTTGGCTAGAATCCTATGCTTGTGAATCGACACCAAGTAACGACAATACCGTTGATGTGGCGACTCCTTTAGAGTATGTCAAGGCGGCGGGAAG
>CAJQOK010000008.1 GCA_905479905.1 uncultured Aliterella sp. | reverse complement strand
GAAAAGCTGCCGAAGAAGCTGCTTTTTTTAAAACATTTAATTTGCCCACAGTTAAAAGTGCGCTGGAATTGATTAATGCAATTAAACCTTTGTTACCGCAAATTGAAGTACCAACATTAATTATCCATTCGTTAAAAGATTCCGTTGTCGATCCTAATGGTGCAAAAATAATTTATCAGCAACTTGGATCTAAAGAGAAAAAACTTTGTTGGTTAGAGAAATCCGACCATATTATTTTATTAGATGTAGAACGCGATCGCGTAACTCAAGAAATTAACAACTTTCTACTATGAAAACCGCTTGGGTAACAGGTGCTACAGGGTTTTGGGGTCGTAATGTAGTAATGAGTTTACTAAGGCTAGATTGGCGTGTAGTAGCGCTAACGCGATCGCCACCAGAAGAATTGATAGTATGGGCGCGATCGCAAAACAAAGAATTAGTATGGCAAAAATGCGATTTGCAACTTTTACAATTGCCAGAATTAGAACCACCATCAGCATTATTTCACTGCGCCGCAGTTTTTGACACTTTAAAAATAATGATGCAAGTAAATGTAATATCTCCCATTCAACTAATTGAAAGCGTTTTACCACAAATGCAAGCGACGGGAGAAGGCAGAATCGGTATATTTTTAGGTCAAAATGGACGAATTGGTTTGCCGAATTTGGGTCATTTTAGTGCTACCCAGGGGGCGTTGTGGACTTGGGCGGAATCTCAATCGCGCACATCAGCACCTTTAGGGAATGTTTCACTTAGCTTAGTATTTCCGCCCCGTGCGCCTTCAAATTTACAAGGAAAACTCGCAGAAAAACTCAGCAAGCCTCCAAAATTATCAACTCGTCCAACGGCTGACGATTTAGTTAAAAACGTATTATTAGGTCATCGGTGTGTAGGTCGTCGTCCTGTACTTGCAGGGATTTCAACTTTATTGTGGTAGCGAGGTACGATCTATGTTGGTTGCAACGCAGCATTTACTAGGCAATAACAACTAAAATCTGTATATATCGTTGGCAAAAACTTTATGTCTCTGCAAGAAGCCAAAAAACAAGCTTTCAATTTATCGGTGAGTGAGCGACTTACTTTAGTAAGTCTGATCATCAAATCGCTTCAAAGCGAACTTAACAGTAAAGTGAACCCTATAGATGAACAGTCATCTGCTTATATTTCTGATAATTTTCTTAGAGATCGTTTAGGTACAGAACGAACAGCTTTAATTCATCAAATGCGTGGATTATTGAAAACGGATAAAGCTGCTCCTACAGATGCTGAAGTCCAAAGTATGTTGGAGGAACGATTGGTAGAGAAATATTTGCAATGAGGGTTTTAATTGATACAAACATCATTTTAGATTTTCAGCTAGAACGAGAGCCATTTTTGCAGGATGCAGAAACTTTATTTGCAGCGATAAGCTCTGGACAGATTGCTGGTTACGTGACTGCAACAACGTTAACAGATATTTTTTACATTGCCAGGCGGCATACTCAGAGCGTTGAACGTGCAAAGCAAGCGGTAGAATTTGCTTTAGCACTTATGGAAGTTTGTCCAGTCAATCGTGCGGTTTTGGAAACTGCGATAACCTCTGCTGTGCCAGATTTTGAAGATGCCGTACAGGTTGCTTGTGTTATTAGTCAAGGTTTGGATGCTATTGTGACCCGCGATCGCAATTTCGTTAGTACCTCTGTATCTGTATTGTCTGTAACTCAGGTTTTTCAGCAGCTAAAGTCTAATGATTAGCAATGTTGATATTGCCTTAACGGAAAAGCAATTAGCTCAAACAGTGACTTTAAAAAGACCTACTCATTCTATACAAGACTTCAAGTAGAAAATACTTGTCCCCAGGTTGAATATAAAAATACTCCAACCACCGCGATCGCTAGCACTCCTTGAATTAAATTCCCAATCAAAGAACCCACAACAATCCCAATACCCGCCTTCAACGCCAATTTTAAATCGTGCTGAAACAGGTATTCGCCGATAATTGCCCCTAATAATGGCCCGATTAAAATACCTAATAATGGGCCGCCAACAGGTAAAGCAGGCAATAAACCAAGGATACCGACAACTAAACCGACAATTGCGCCAATTTGCCCCCATTTACTAGCGCCAGCGCGTTTTGCTCCCCAGTAAGTAGCTAATAAATCAATCCCAATTCCCATAATTAAAACAGTGATCGCAACTATCAATGGCAACCCGATACTATTAAACGATCCTTGTACCGCTCCCCAAATTAAAATAGCTACCAATATTAAGCTAGTACCAGGAATTGCTGGTACAACCGCCCCAATAATTCCTACAACCATTACCGCCACAAGCGACCAGTAGAGAGCTAACATAAAATTTCAACCTGTATCGGGTAAATGATTACTGAGAGTGACAGCGATTTTATCGGCAATACCACTAATCCAGTTCTCATCTTGCTTGGTATAGCTGCGCGGAGCATCTGCCCCTAGAATTAATACCCCGCGATCGCCAATTGGTTGCGCGATCGCCCCTTGAGTATTTTCGGGCAAATAATCAAACTCAATTTTTCCGGGATAAATGGTCAGATTCACTAAATAAACGGCTTTTTGCTTGTCTAGCACTCGTTGCAATATTGCCCCAGGTTTAACTTCTTTTTGCTGACCCAAAATTCCCCGCCGCAACAGCACTTTACCTTGATAAAAAACTACGATTACTTTCGTAACAGTGTTAGTAAGTAATAGGTGCGATGCCCAAGCTAATTCGGTTTTTACCTCTTGGGGCAAATCGGGCGCAAGCTCAAAACCTTCCTCCCCGATTAAATTTACCGCGTCAGGCGATCGCGCTGTAACTTGCTGCCACAATAAACCCGTCAAAACTAACACCGCACTCAAAATTACACCCAACGCATCCGCCCGTGATTGAGAAGCTGTAAGCTCTGGAGTCAATAAACGATTGATTAGCAGTAAAACCCCCGCACCAGCCCCTACTACAATCGGCAACCGCCGCAAAACTTGGTTTTGATCTGGTTTAGCCATAAATCGCCTCTACCTAATTATTCGTCTCCAGGCTCAATAATGCGTTGAAACAAGTATCCCGTACCCCTAGCCGTCAGTATTAGTTCGGGATTGCTCGGATCGTCTTCTAACTTGGCGCGTAACCGGGAAATATGCACATCGACAACGCGAGTATCAACGTGCCTTTCGGGAGTATAACCCCATACTTCCTGTAAAATCTCTGAGCGCGAAAAAGCTTCCCCAGAGCGGCTGACCAGTAGCTCTAATAAGCTAAACTCCATTCCCGTCAACCGAATGCGCTCATCGCCTTTGTAAACTTGCCGCTTGTTGGTGTCAATGTGTAAATTAGTAACATGGATGACTCCCGAACTAGGAATTCCCGACATT
>CAJQOK010000007.1 GCA_905479905.1 uncultured Aliterella sp. | reverse complement strand
AAATACTTCTCCTAAAGTTTCGATGCCCAGCGATAGGGGCGTAACATCTAGTAGCAATACCTCTTGAACCTCGCCACTTAATACCCCACCTTGAATAGCCGCCCCTAAAGCTACTGCTTCATCAGGGTTGACGGATCTATCGGTAGCTTTGCCGCCAAAGAACTTTTGCAGCGCACTTTGTACCGCCGGGATTCGGGTCGAACCGCCCACTAAAATTACTTTGTCGATTTCTGCGGGTTTAAGTTCAGAGTCTTTAAGCGCTTGTACCATTGGTTCGATAGTTCTTTCTACTAAGTGAGTAACTATCTCCTCAAATTTGGAGCGACTTAGTTCCATTGCTAAATGTTTTGGGCCTGTGGCATCGGCGGTAATAAAGGGTAAATTAATTGATGTTGCGCCCAGGGTAGAAAGTTCTATTTTTGCTTTTTCTGCGGCTTCTCTGAGCCTCTGAGTTGCCATTTTGTCTTGGGACAGGTCAATTTTTTCTTGGTCTTGAAATTGGGAGAGCATCCACAAAACTATACAGTTATCAAAATCATCGCCCCCTAAATGATTATTACCAGAAGTTGCTTTGACTTCAAATACGCCATCGCCAAGCTGCAAAATTGAAACATCAAAAGTTCCACCGCCTAAGTCAAACACCAAAATTTTCTGTTCTTGACCCTTATCTAATCCGTAGGCAAGGGCGGCGGCGGTGGGTTCATTGACAATGCGGAGAACTTCTAACCCGGCTATAGTGCCAGCGTCTTTGGTTGCTTGTCTTTGAGCATCAGTAAAATAAGCTGGGACTGTAATCACCGCACTATCTACAGTTTCTCCCAAAAAGCTTTCCGCATCTTGTTTGAGCTTGTACAGAATCATCGCTGATATTTCTTGCGGTGTGTAGTTACGGCCGCGAATCTGCACATCAACGGTATCGTCTCTCCCCTTAACACACTTATAGGTTACTCTTTGACGTTCCGAGGCTGTATCGTCCCAGCGACGACCAATAAACCGCTTGATGCTATAAATCGTATTTTCTGCGTTTGTTACCGCTTGCCGCTTTGCCAATTGACCAACTAAGCGATCGCTACCTTTGCCAAAGGCAACCACACTTGGGGTAGTTCGTCCGCCTTCAGAGTTGGCGATTACCGTTGGTTGGCCACCTTCTAAGATGGCAACACAACTATTTGTTGTGCCTAAGTCGATGCCAATGACTTTTCCCATGCTTAGTAGTATCGTCCAGGTTATTGAATGGATGGGTGTTTTTACGAGCAAGTTGTACTGCTACAGGGCAACTTAACTTTCTTCTGGTAAGGGGGAATTTTCTTCTGAATTTAGCTCATTTTCCATCGGAGCCGCAACTTTGACCATTGCGTGGCGCAAAATGCGATCGCCTAAAAAGTATCCTCGCACTAATTCCTCTAATATCGTCCCTTCTGGTTCAACGCTAGGACTACGCATTACAGCTTCATGAAGACTTGGATTAAATTCCTGTCCTTCTGGACGCATGGGGGCAACTCCCAAGCGCTTGAGACTATCTACCAGTTGTTTGTAGACGCTTTGATAACTTTTGTGAATGCTCATTTCCGCCTCGGTTTGCGGTTTGAGTTGCGATCGCGCCCGTTCAAAATTATCCACGACTGGGAGCAGTTCGGTAATAGTATTGCCCTTAATAAGCTGGTCTAACTCCTCTTTTTCTTTTTGCGATCTTTTGCGGAAATTATCGAAATCCGCCACAATTCGCAAGTATTGGCTAGTACGTTCTTCAACCTGACCTTGCAGCGATGCTATTTGCTGCTCTTTTTCTCCCAACAATTGTTGATAGTTGGGATTATTTTCTTTAGAGGGGGCGACAGGATTTTCCTCTAGAGCAATTTCATCGCCCGATAAATTAGTAGATTCCGCTTGAGGAATTTCCTCGCTATTTGGATCGAAGTTAGAATTCATTGTTTGTGTTGTTGTCTCGATTGTTAGGTTTAAGGTTTTTGGGGAATCTGTATTGATTTAGTTTATTTTTCCTCGTCCACCATTATGCACTAATCCTAGACGCTCAAAACTGTGCTTCAAGAGGCATATTTAATTAGTGCCACCTTCTCTAAGGATGCACCAAATAATACTGGAATAGCAAAGTTTTAAAAATAAACTGCCTGGGGAAGACATTTTGCTGCTAGTTAATAGTTATAAAGGTTTTTTCCTAGGGTTTTGCTCTAAACACTCCGTCCAGCTAAAGACTTAATTTTGATCTTCTTGAGTCATTTCGGGCAACTTCAGACCCCTAAAAATTCTCTCCAAATATCTCTACTGATATTTTTTGCCACAAAATGCTTTGGGATAGCAACTCTAACTCAGAGTTTGGGCATACTCTATCTATAGCAACTTTTATCCCAAAAACTTATGACTTATTCTCCCCAGCAGCGAAGGGCGCTAATTGTTAAAGATGACCTATCGCCTTTTGGCAACAAAGTAATTGAAGCTGGTTTTGCTAACCGCGACCAAATAAATCAAGCTTTAACTCAAAGCCGCCAATCAGGAAAGTCTTTAACCGATGCTTTAGAGGCGATTACGGGGAAACAACTCACCCCCGACTTAATTAGACACTATAAAAAACAACAATTATTTGAGCTAAAAATTCTTTACGGCGTTGAATTTCTCGATCCTGAAGTTAGTGAAACCAGCCTTACTACCGCCGGAAACTTAATCAACACGCTAATTCCGGTCGATGCTTGTCGTCGCTATCGTCTCATTCCTCTATCGCAAAATGATACGCCACCCCCATCGGTGCTAGTGGCAATGGTCGATCCTGATAATTTAGATGCTCAAGACACCTTAAACCGAATTTTGCGCCCTAAAGGTTTGAGTTTACAGAGGATGGTTATCACCCAAGACGACTTTCAGCAAATCCTCTCCAAATATTTAGACGAACAAGTTGAAAAACAAAAGCTTATAGACATAGAAAAGTCCGTTGATGTCAAGTCAGAATTAGAAAACCTAGACTTGCAATTGGCTCCCGAAGATATTGACGCAGACTTAGGAGCCGCCGTTCAAGATGCGGCGGCGGCTCCAATCATTGCCCTAGTCAATAAAATTCTTGTCAAAGCGCTGCAAGAAAAAGTTTCGGATATTCACGTCGAACCTCAAGAGGAAAATCTCCGCATTCGGTTTCGCAAAGATGGCGTATTGCGTAAAGCTTTTGAGCCTTTACCCAAACAAATTGTTGCTGCCGTTACCGCCCGACTTAAGATTATTGCTGAATTAGACATTGCCGAGCGGCGGATGCCTCAAGATGGGCGGATTCGGCGGATGTTTGAAGGGCGCAAAGTAGACTTTCGAGTTAGTACCTTACCCAGCCGCTACGGCGAAAAAGTCGTGCTGCGGATTTTAGACAACGCCTCTACCCAGCTTGGCTTAGATAAATTAATTAGCGACCCCATCTGTTTGCAAACGGTTAGAGATATGGCTAGTCGTCCCTTTGGGTTATTACTGGTTACAGGCCCTACAGGTTCAGGCAAATCAACTACTTTATACTCCGTTTTATCTGAACGCAACGATCCGGGCGTAAACATTAGCACCGCCGAAGACCCGATTGAGTATTCTTTGCCAGGAATTACTCAAGTACAGGTAATTCGGGAAAAAGGGATGGATTTTGCGTCAATTTTGCGTTCTTTCTTGCGCCAAGACCCCGATGTAATCTTAGTGGGAGAAACACGGGATAAAGAAACAGCCAAAACAGCTATTGAAGCTGCCTTAACCGGACACTTAGTATTAACGACTCTCCATACCAACGATGCCGCCGGAGCCATCTCGCGGCTAGATGAAATGGGCGTAGAGCCATTTATGGTGTCGGGTTCACTGCTGGGTGTAGTCGCTCAACGTTTAGTCCGGCGGGTTTGTACTCAGTGCAAAATTGCTTACACCCCTAGTGCTGCCGAACTTGCTCGATTTGGTTTAGCTACTTCTTCTCAAGACGTATCTATTAGCTTGTATAAAGCCAATGCTTTACAACCAGAACAAATCCAGCAAGCTCGAAGTGCAGGAGAACTTTGCTCAAACTGTAGTGGAATAGGTTACAAAGGACGTTGCGGGGTTTACGAAGTAATGCGGATTACCGAGCAGTTGCAAACTTTGATTACCGAAGGAGCGCCCACCGAAAGGCTCAAAGAAGTTGCTGTAGAAGAAGGGATGGTTACTTTATTAGCTTATAGTCTCAACTTGGTACGAGAAGGAAGTACCACCTTAGAAGAAGTAGAACGAGTAACCTTTACAGATTCAGGTTTAGAAGCTGAACTCAAAGCCAAGCGTAAAAGCTCTCTTGAGTGCCGTACTTGTCATGCTCAATTACGCCAAGAGTGGCTAGATTGCCCATACTGCATGACCGTTCGCTTTCAAGAATAAATAGATTTAATTTTTGAACCAAAAAGACGTTGCTATTTCTGATCGTAAATATATTTAACAAGGAGAAAAAACATGGAATATATGATTGAAGACTTAATGGAACAAGTAGTAACCAGTGGTGGCTCTGACTTGCACCTATCGGCGGGTTTGCCTCCCTACATTCGTATTAGCGGCAAATTAACACCTACAGAACACGAACCATTGACCCAAGAACAGTGTCAGCGTCTGATATTTAGTATGCTCAACAACACCCAACGCAAAAACTTAGAGCAAAACTGGGAACTCGATTGTTCCTACGGCGTAAAAGGATTAGCTCGCTTCCGGGTCAATGTGTACAAAGATCGCGGTGCTTACGCCGCTTGTTTACGGGCGTTGTCTTCTAAAATTCCGGCAATGGAAACCTTGAATTTGCCCAACATTGTCCGGGAAATATCAGAAAAGCCTAGAGGACTTGTACTGGTAACAGGCCCCACCGGATCGGGCAAAACCACAACCTTAGCTTCGATGATCAATAACATTAATATGACTCGCGCCGAGCATATTCTAACGGTGGAAGATCCGATTGAATTTGTTTATGAGCCACTTAAAAGTTTGATTCACCAACGTCAAGTCGGAGAAGATACTAGAAGCTTTGCCAACGCTTTGAGAGCCGCTTTACGCGAAGATCCAGACGTGATTTTGGTGGGAGAGATGCGCGACTTGGAAACTATCCAATTGGCAGTTTCGGCGGCGGAAACTGGTCACTTAGTATTTGGGACATTGCACACAAGTTCGGCTGCTCAAACCGTTGACCGGATGGTGGATGTTTTTCCCTCCGAACAGCAACAACAGATCCGCGTTCAGCTATCTAACTCATTGATTGCTGTATTTAGTCAAACTTTGGTATCGAGGAAAAAGCCCAAAGCCAATGAATTTGGGCGAGTAATGGCTCAAGAAATTATGATCGTTACTCCAGCGATTTCTAACTTAATTCGGGAAGGTAAAACCGCGCAAATTTACTCAGCCATTCAAACGGGGGGTAAGTTGGGGATGCAAACTTTGGAGAAAGTTTTAGCAGACTTGTACAAAGCTGGAACTATATCTTTTGAAGCGGCGATGTCTAAAACTTCTAAAACTGACGAGTTGCAGCGTTTGATTGGTGGAGTTCCTGGAACAGCACCGGGAACAAAACCAGGGGTGGCGGGGATGACGGCTCGTTAGTTTTTTCTCTATCTGCTACGTTATCAACTTTAATCACAAATTATTAGGAAATCGGCTAATGCCTACTTACGTCGCCCGTGTTCGAGATTCTAAAGGGAATGCCAGAAAAGAGAAAATTGTGGCTGCTTCTCCATTTATAGCCCGTTCTAGCTTGAGAGAAAGGGGGTTTGTAATTCAAGATTTGAAGCAAGCTCAAGAATTTAAACTCAGTAAAGGTTTAGATATTAGTCAATTTCAAGCCTCTTTAGCAAAAGTTTCGGTGAAGGACAAAGCAATTTTTTCTCGTCAATTTGCGGTGTTGACGAATGCGGGAGTAGCGATTGTTCGCAGTCTTGGGGTATTAGCAGAGCAAGCTTCTAATCCCAAATTAAAAAAAGCTCTAAATGAAATTAGCGAGGATGTGCAACAGGGGGTAAACCTTTCGGATGCTATGAGAAAACACCCCCAATGTTTTGATACTTTGTACGTCAGTATGGTACAGGCTGGAGAGGTCGGCGGTGTACTTGACGAAGTTATGAATCGTTTATCTAAGTTGTTGGAAGATGTTGCTAGACTACAAAATCAAATTAAATCAGCTTTAACTTACCCCGTTGCTGTCGGGGTTCTAGCCTTGCTGATTTTCTTAGGCATGACTGTCTTTTTAATTCCAATTTTTGCGGGTATTTTTAAGCAGCTAGGTGTAGAATTGCCGCCCCTAACGCAATTTATGCTGGACGTTAGTGGAGTAATTACAAGTTGGAGAGCGCTAATTCCCTTTGCTGTATTTACTGGTGGTAGTTTCTTTCTGCGACAATACTACCGAACTCGGCTAGGGAGAGAAACTATCGATCGCCTTTCTTTGAAGGTTCCTTTATTTGGCGATTTAATTCAAAAGTCTGCCGTAGCTCGTTTTACCCGGACTTTTGGAGCCTTGACTCGTTCGGGCGTACCCATTTTGACCGCCCTAGAAATTGTCCGCGATACTGCGGGAAATCAAGTAATTGCTAATGCTTTGGATGCTTCAAGGTTGGAGATTCAACAAGGTGGCATGATTAGTTTGGCTTTAAAGAAAGATGCTGTGTTTCCAGCTATGGCAATTCAAATGATTAGTATTGGTGAGGAAACTGGGGAATTAGACCAAATGCTGATGAAAGTTGCAGATTTTTATGAGGATGAAGTAGAACAATCAGTAAAAGCGCTAACCAGTATCATTGAACCGATTATGATTGTGGTTTTAGGCGGAATGGTAGGGATAATTCTGCTATCAATGTATTTACCAATGTTCAAAGTGTTTGAAACTTTGGGTTAGAGCAAAAAAAAATCACTGAGTATTAAAATAATCAATTAAGTATAATTTCTTACTTTAATACCCCAGCAATTTACCTTAAACTCTATTAAATTTTTCGTCTGAAATATTAAAAAATAGCCAATTTGATAATATGACTTGCAAAAAATCCGATTACGAGCAGTTATTGGCAGAGTATAGCAATCCATTGTCAGCGATCGCACTTCTCAAGCAATATCGTCCATATCTAGAAGCTGTCCCTAGTCTCCGCCGCCCGGAAGAAAGCCTAATTACTATTCCTTTCCCAATTGTGCGCTTGCGTCAACCCGCTTCAGGTCTTGCAGAAAAAACTACTGAAGCACGAATACTACCTTGTGAAGTCGCTATTTTGATGTGCGATCCAGAGTGGAAAATTAAGACGGGAATAGAAATTTTTATTTTTATTCACCGTCCCGATGAAGATTTTTCCGACTTACTCCGGCGCTGGCGACAAATTCAAGTTTGGCTAGATAAAGATTATGAATGGGTAATGCCTCCTCGTCACAAACACATATTTAGTGAAGGGGCTAATGCTATTTATCCATTGTTTGTTATTTTTCCAGAAACTCCCGACAGAATTAAAAAAGGTTTGCAAGGTGCTAATTTGCCTTTTGTTCCTCAAGTAATTACTGTGGATCAAGAAGAAATAGCTCCGTTGATTAGAGAAAATGTTTAGGGAAATATAGAAAGACGTTTCAGCGAAACGTCTCTACCCTGATGATTTTATCTCACAAACTGGGGCATAATTTCCGCCGCCGTAAATAAACCGTAAATACCCCGGCGTTGCAATCCGATTCCGGCTTTTAAATAACCAAAGGCAGTACCACAAACGTTTGCTGCCATACTGGTTTCGTCTCCTAGGGTAAAAGTATGAGTAGAAATTTTGCCTTCAAAGGTTCTCCCTGTTACCTGTACATTGGTGCTGATAGGCTTTTTAGGATTGCGAGTATCGACGACACCCCCAACAGTAACTCGATCGCGATCGCATACTCCGGCTAATTCCAACATTACATCGTCGGCGTGTTCCATATTTTCTAATGT
The DNA here is from genome assembly GCA_905479905.1 of uncultured Aliterella sp. GTDB lineage: Bacteria > Cyanobacteriota > Cyanobacteriia > Cyanobacteriales > Chroococcidiopsidaceae > Aliterella. The sequence goes on along the minus strand of CAJQOK010000007.1, from coordinate 1,896 downwards.
CAACACGCCGTTTGACTCCTCTAGCAAAGCTTCTACTTGCGAGTCCGTCATGGCTTTTGCTCTTTCAACGCTGTAACCTGGTAAGTGGGCAATATCTTCTCGGATCGTTGCCCTGTAAGCTTCCCAGTTGGCAATTCCTACCCCAAAGGTAATTTTGACACTATGAACTTCGGCGTAGCTTTGGGCGGCTAAAACGGCGGCGGCGGTGAGTAATCCTGGGGTTGCACCACAGCCTGTTAAGTAGGTAATTTTCGCTGCTTGAAAGTCTGTTTTTAGTGTCAATAGTTGCTCTACAGCGCTCGTGCGTTTGATTGCGTCTACTAATACTCCTTGCCAAGGCGATCGCATAAACATTTGGGCTACTGAAGCTATAAATGTATTAGGCAAGTTAGGCAATGCTAAAAAATAACCATCGACTTGTGAGTTTTCAATTAATTCTTGAATACTTTGGTTACTCAGCATTCCCCCCCCTTCTAAATAGCCTACCGAACCTCGTGCGTAAGCATTCACACACTTATTTACGTCTAAGCCCTCCGTAGCATAAGCATAGCCTTTGAGATCGGCGACAGCCACTAACAACATCTCGCTTTTGGGGGCAATTAATTTAGCCGCCGCTTGTCCTAACCCACCAAAACCCAATACTCCTACGCGCATAGGAGTAGAATTTGTAAACCTTTTAATATCGGCACTCATGCCTGTTACCCACACTGAACAAAGTTTAATTATCGTAAACTTTTGCCGCTTTATTCTGCCCCTTTAAGCGCAAAAATTCCTTAATTTGTTACGTTACAGTGCGATCACCTCAATTGTAAAGTTTTCTTTCTCCCTTGACGGCAGCGTCTAGTTAAGGGAAACTTACAAATAACTGATGTAGCTGCTCATGTATCTATAAGTTTTGTAAACTATTGATAATATATAATTTGATAGATGAAACTTTAAAGTAATAACTGACACATTAGTTGTAAGCAATTGTCGCTTAAGTTATGTAAATTTTTAGTACAGTTAAGGAAATCTATGCTGTAGGAAATTTAACGATATATGGAAACTTTAGAGTTTGTTATTTATCCAGACGGTCGGGTGATGGAAACAGTTACAGGAATTATTGGATCTTCTTGTGCGGAAGTTACTTCAGCCATTGAAGCCCAGTTAGGAACAGTGGTTGACACTGAGCAAACCTCAGAGTTTTTCGCCGCTCAAGTTTATCAAGCCAATGATACTACAACTCAAAATGCTTTGAGTCAGTGGTAATTTATATTTTTTATTTAGTTCTAGACTCCTTTACACACAAACACCATGTCACATTTTAGCCAAATCAAAACTCAAATCCGCAATTTAACATCCCTGCAAGCCGCACTTACCGATTTAGGAATAGAATGGAAAGCGGAACCTGAGACAGTGAGGGGTTATCGAGGACAAAGCCGTACTGCTGCGATCGCAATTGAGCAAGAAAACGGCTACGATGTAGGATTTAGCTGGAATGGCAAAGAGTACGAATTAGTAGCAGACTTGCAATATTGGCAGCAACCGCTATCGGTGGCAGGGTTTTTGCGCCAAGTAACTCAGCGTTATGCTTACCATACAGTAGTTAATGAGACAGCAAAGCAAGGCTTTCAAATTTCCGAACAACAGCAAAATACCGATGGTTCAATTCGGCTTTTAGTGCAACGTTGGAGTAACTAATGGCTGAACAAGAGAAATCGAATCTAGAACCAGAATTAGGGGGAATCTTTCGAGACAACCCCGACCGTTCGGGTTTAGAACCAGAATTAGGGGGTATAGTTCGGCAAAATGGCGTATATGTGGATGAAGTAACTTGTATTGGTTGCAAGCATTGCGTCCATGTAGCCCGTAATACCTTTTATATTGAGCCAGATTATGGGCGATCGCGGGTAATTC
>CAJQOK010000006.1 GCA_905479905.1 uncultured Aliterella sp. | reverse complement strand
CAATGGTACTGTGTCAAGAATTATCTGAGGCAGACTACGGTACAGCCGGAAACCCAGCTACAGATTTAGAACGAAAATTCTATGGTTTTTGGACATTTGAGCCTGTATTGGTGCAAGAAACGGTGGAAATTGCGATCGCGCATATGCAAACTTACAACCCCGAACTTGGTCAAAAACTAACTAACCAAGTAAAAGAAATAGTCGCCGCCGCGCCAAGTACCCAACAAGAGGACTTAGGCTCGATTGTTTCCCTCGTCGTTGATTATTTACAGACCAGTGAAGCTGATACTGTAGGGAAGCACCAACAAGCCCTAGACAACAACTTAGTTTCTAACGAACTTCAGGCATTTTTACGTTTAGCGCAACTAATAGATACTGCTGATACTAATAACCAAATGACCGCCGCCGAAGTAGCTGCTTTAGCTGAGACTGTCGGGCAAATGATGGATTTACCAGCTTGGCAGCTAAAACGCTTGCGTCTTGCTGGATTGTTGCATAGGGTCGCGCCTTGTACAGTGAGCGTTGAGTATGGAGAAGCGCCTAGTTGCCCTTTAATGCCCGCCGCGCAGATATTGCGGACAATGCCCCGGATGAGTGCGATCGCTCGTATCATCACCCATCAAAACGAATTGTGGAATGGTACAGGACAACCGGGCGGCTACGCAGGCGAGGAAATTCCTTTAGAATCAAGGATTTTAGGCTTAGTTACTGCCTTTCAAAAGCGCGTCACCGACTTACAAACCTCGCACCATAGCGGCGATTCGGTACTAATGCAGGTATTAGCAGAGTTTAGAGCCAAGCAAGAAGAACATTGGGAACCGAAGCTTGTAGATACTTTAGAACTGTTAGTGATGGGACTGCAACAAGGAATGAATTTACCCGTCGTTTTACCAAAAATCAGCGCTGGGATGTGGTTAATTGATGCTCAAGGTACGGATGTGCCAAATTTCAATGATAAGAGAGTAAAAAGCAGTGGATATTGAAGCCATCCGTAAAGGAAAAGTTGTACATTTGCCAGGAGCTAATTTAGAGGACGAAGATTTCTCTAATTTGGATCTAACAGGGATAAACTTCGCTGGGGCAAATTTAGTCGGGGTCAATTTTTCTGGTTCAAAACTAGAAAGAGCGCGTTTAGACGGAGCAAATTTACTGGGAAGTCAGTTTTTAGGGGCCGACTTGAGGGCAAATTTGTTAGGCGCAAATTTGATGCAAGCAGATTTGAGTGGTGCAGATTTGCGCGGTAGCAACTTAAGAGGTGCGAATTTGATGGGAGCGAAATTATCGCAAGCATCGTTTGCGGGAGCTTTTTTAAGTGGCGCAAACTTAATGAGCGTCAACTTGCAGGGTGTAGACTTGCGGGGGGCAGATTTGCGCGGAGTCAACCTTAGTGGGGCAAACTTACATGGAGCAAATCTTAGTGGGGCAGATTTGCAAGGGGCGTTACTCCAAGAAGTCAATTTAGAAGAAGCTGATTTACGCAACGCTAATTTAGCTGGGGCAAATTTAACCGGAGCAAATTTGTTGTGTGCGGAATTGGAAGGAACTAATTTAGCTGGAGTCAATTTTACAGGCGCTTGTTTAGTGGGTACGGTAGCTTAAGTTTGTCAACCTCTTTTGAAAGCTCAATTGAAGCCTTTGGAGTTGTCTTAGTCGCCTCAAAAGCTTTTTGAGAAAAATTGCGAGGTAATCTATGCCAGCAAAAGATATTTATCACCAAGCTGTAAAAAATGCCATGCTTAAAGATGGCTGGACAATTACCCATGATCCTTTTCGTATTCGTTTAGCTAGAGGCAAAAACCTATTTGTAGATTTAGGAGCCGAGCGTTTGATAGCCGCCGAGCGGGGAATTGAAAAAATTGCGATAGAGATTAAAAGCTTTAGAAGAGCCTCAGATATAAAGGATCTAGAAGAAGCAATTGGTCAATTCGTGCTTTACAATCAACTATTGAAAAGGTACGCGCCAGAACGAAAACTTTATCTAGCAGTCACAGAGGAAATAGGTACAAGCGTTTTTGAAGAAGAAGCTGGTCAAGTTTTGATTGAAGATGGCATCATCCAAGTAGTAACTTTCGATCCATTACAAGAGAAAATAGTTAGATGGATTCCCTAAGTAATAACTATCAAGAAATTATTGAAAAAGTAATCGCTGACTATGCCGATTTTTTGGGAGAGGATGAGAACGTACAAATAGAGCTAGTTTTTGATAAGTCGCGCGATCGCTATCTCTTGGTTGAAACTGGTTGGGAAAATGGTCGCAGAATCTATGGTACATTGCTACACCTTGACATCATCAACGGCAAAATTTGGATTCAACAAGACGGTACAGAAGAAGGAATCGCTACAGAGCTTGTAGCGCTTGGTGTTCCGAAAGACTGTATTGTTTTAGGCTTCAAATCGTTACAGCGTCGGCAAATTACAGAATTTGCAGTTTCCTAAGCAAAATCTCATGGAAGTAGCAGCTAGTACCAAGCTTGAAAAATTATTCTTCATATTTAACCCTAGGCGGAACTTTGCTCATCACCCAAGCCATAACGCTTAAAAATCCTATCCCCACCAATCCAGCTAAAGGATTTTGATTAACGCCTGTAACCCAGTCGGGAACTTGCCCAGAATACTTAATCAATTGACCGACGTTGATAATATAGTAGCCCCAAATTAAGCCGCCATGAATACCAATCGATAAGCCTAAACGGTTTTGACAACGGCGTTTTGCCAAAACTAGCGTTAATCCCAATAACAATAAACCGGGAAATTGCGGCGCTGTGCGTATCATTTCTGACAGGGGTTTAATAAAATGCAAGGAGGCAAATATTAAAGCATTTATCCACATTGCCACTTTTGCGTAATCGCGCTGTAATTCATCGAGCAACCAACCGCGAAATAATAATTCTTCTGCAAAACCAGTTGCGATCGCAACTAACAATCCTTCTAAAACTATTTTTACTTGTATCCCTTGCTGCCAATACAACCAACCTAACAATCCTTCCAAACTAAATAAGCTCAAAACTGTTATTAAGCCAATTCCCAACCCAACTAATAATTCTCTACCATTAGCCCTACTACCTACTAACCCGTAATAACGCCATATTTGCGGTTGGCGATAAACGTACTTTCCCCACAGTTTCAGCAGCAAAACAAAGTCTACATACAATAGCACAATTGTCAAGATACTAGCTAAATTGCGATCGCCTACATAAGCGTAGATAGGTAAAGCAAAGGGCAACCATAACAGCAGTAACCCTAGTACAAATATACCCAACCTTAGCGGGGCTGGGTAATGGGCGATCGCCATAAAGTTAATTTGCTTCAACTTTACTCGTCTGGCTCAATGGTGCTTTGTAAACCGTGATTATTCATAGTTTCACAGTAAAACTCCGCGTGTTCTTGAGCGCAAGTAATCACCAAAGCAATGCCATTACTATGAGCTTCCATCATAATACTGACTGCTTGAGGCTGAGTAATGCTGCTTACAGTCTCCATTAAGACTTTTACCACGAATTCCATGCTATTAAAGTCGTCGTTATGCAATAAAACGCGATACCGAGGCGCTATTTTACGGACAGTTGAAGGCTTTAGTATGGTTTCAACAGACACAGGTTTCTACTCTTTTGTTACTTAATTACAACTAAACAGTTGTCAAGCTGTGGCTCAACACTCATTAACTTATTTTATAACGTATCAATGGCAATGGGCGATCGCACCGTAAATAAAGGCAGAAAAATCTACAATAAAGCAAGTGACCCAAGCCTGTCACTGCGAGGCAGAATTAAAGATGAACTCTAAAACTAATTTTCAACCGCTACAAATTGTTTGTTTAGAACATCTTGCTACTTGTTTGTATGCCGAAGTTATCCAAGTTGTAGAATCGCGTCAAGTTTGCTGGGTGCGTCCTTTGCTATTGGTAGAATCTCCCACAGCTATTGAGCCATCAGTGTTAGACTTGCGCTCAACCGTCGATTTACTCTGGTCTTTAGCTTCTTTTCGCCCTGCCTTAGACACAGAGATGTTACCCTTTTTAGCTAATATATTTACCTCTGCACCGCCGTCACAGTCAAGCGCTCATGCCCGTCAACAACTAAACTATTTTGTACAACAGCTTTGGCAAGCACAAAAGAACGAATCTCAAGATAATACACTGTCTTCCGTTGACCAGTCCTAAAAAAAACCTCCAAATATTTTCCCCCCTTTTGACCAATCTCAAAAAGAATTTCCAGATATTTTCCCCCTTTTTCAAGGGGAGTCAAAAAGCGGTGTAGCTTAACCTGACCGCTTTGTTGACGTAGGTTAGGGGGATCTCTATTCTAAAACCATCTCTTACGAGTAACGAATCCCCGCATCTTTCATGCGCTTAATCGCCTCGTGCATTCGCTCATCGGGTACAGTAAGGGCAATGCGGAAAAAGCCCTCTCCTGACTCGCCGTAGCCATTACCAGGGGGAACAATAATCCCACACTTGTCTAATAACAAAGTTACAAAATCCGTTGATGTATAGCCTTGGGGAACTTTAGCCCATACATACAACGTAGCTTTAGGCGCTTCAATATCCCAGCCTAAACTCTGCAACCCTTGGACAATGATATCGCGCCGCTTTTGGTAAACTGACATCACCGCCTGCAATTGGGCTTCTGTAGTAGAATAGGCTGCGATCGCGGCTTTTTGTACCGCCTTAAATACCCCAGAGTCTACATTTGTCTTTACTTGTCCTAAACCTTTAATCCCGTGACTAGAACCCACGACAAACCCCACTCGCCAGCCTGTCATATTATAGGATTTAGACAAGCTATGAAACTCAATTGCTATATCCTTTGCCCCAGGTACTTGTAAGACACTAGGCGGCTTGTAGCCATCGTAAGCCATCTCTGAGTAGGCGTGATCGTGACATAGCAATATGTCGTATTTTTTGCAATAAGCTACTAACTGTTCAAAAAATTCTAGTGTAGCCAATCCCCCCGTAGGATTATTGGGGTAATTTATCCACAACAACTTAGCTTTACGGGCTATTTCTTCAGGAATTGCCGCTAAATCTGGTAAAAACTTGGCGGATGGTAATAATGGCATCCGATAAAAATCACCGCCAGCAAAAATTGTTGAAGTGCGATATACCGGATAGCCAGGATCGGGAATTAATGTATAGTCTCCAGGTTCTACAAAAGCTAAAAATGTATTGTGGATTGCTTCTTTAGAACCAATAGATGACACAACTTCGGTATTTGGATCTAATCCTTCAACCCCAAACCGCCGTTTCATCCATTGTACTACTGCTTCTCTAAATTCTTTTGTTCCTTGGTATGGAGGGTAGTTGTGCGTACTAGAGTCATCAATTGCCTCGTGCATCGCTTGGACAATAGGTTGTGGAGTAGGTTTATCTGGATCTCCTACTCCCATATTAATAATATCTACTCCTTTGGAAACCATTTCATCGCGTTTGCGGTCTATTTCAGCAAATAGATACGGAGGTATTTTTTCTAAGCGTTTAGCGAACTGCATGGCGATTTAGCAACAAATTACTATAAAAAACTACGAGCTTTTGGGATAAATAAGCGTCAATTTTGGCTTACTTTGTTTCTTCAAAGGCTGACAGGTTATAGCTGATAGCTACTAACCAGTGGAAGCACAATACCACAATTTACGCCTTGCTCGTGCAGCATTTTGGTTTCTGGGCGATCGCTTATACTAATCCCAATAGAACTAAAAGCTGTTCATACATCTATCTTTAGGTATACTTACTTTGATTTTATATCGTGTACCTTTTGTCAATAACCTACTCACATTACTTTGCTTACTTGGATGGTAAAACAAATTAGTACAGCTTGATTCTAGATATGTAATTGAACGTAAAACAGGTTGAGGAATTTTAAATAATCTATTGGAAGGCAATTAAAAAAATTTGTTTATCTCAAAATTCCCAGTTTTGCTGGAGTCGTAAAATCTAAAAATTAACTGTGCAAGTTGATCTTAGATAGGAGAAATAAAACCTAAGTTATTAAAAAGCAATAATCAGTTGTGCCTTCTAAAATTAGGAAGTCTTTATCAAATACCGGGTATTTCATATAACAAAGAAAGCGTGCCAACTTATCTCTAAAGATAGATTCAACCAGAGAATTTTAAGCCTTCTAGGCTTCTATAACTTAGATATGGCAAGTTTTTAATCATCTTCAGATACATTGAAGGAGTTTTGTATAATTCTACACTTTTAACTTTTGTAAATATTGCTAAGGTATAACAGAAAGTTTAAAGTAAAAACTCCACCGAGTGGTCGATACAAAAATTGAATGCTTTTGCTGAAATAGAACCTATCCAATCAAGTAGTAAACCCACTAAATAAAAAATAATGTTAACAATCGCCTATCCAGAAATTACAGTTATTTGCCCTCATGGTGCTGTAAATGCGTCGAACGCCGGAGATTTTCAGCAAGAAATAGCCAAAGCAGTCTTGCAAGATAAAGGTTCTAGCGTATTAGTGAACTTAGAGCAGGTAGAATCATTAGATAGCGCGGGTTTGATGGCATTGGTTTCAAGTCTTAAGTTAGCTCAGTCTTTAGGTTCGCCTTTTAGCTTGTGTGGTGTATCACCAGCTATTCGGATTATTTTTGAACTAACCCAGTTAGACAGAGTATTTGAAATATTTGAAGATACTAACGCCTTTAAAAAAGCTTATTCCTAAATTAACTAATGCTAAGGTAAAGCTAAATAGCTGAAATTAGCCAAAGTGGTTGCAGTTAAAGAATTATTAACCGATGGGATTCTCAAACCTGCTCGTTATTTAGGTAACGAGTTGGGATCAGTTCATAAAGATTGGGATAAAGCCGTAGTGCGTTGGGTGCTGACGTACCCAGAAGTGTACGAAGTTGGCGCTTCCAACCTTGGGCATATTATCTTATACAGCATTTTAAATGCTCAACCGCGTCAACTGTGCGATCGCGCTTATTTACCCGCGCCCGATTTATCAGCAAAGTTACGGGAAACCAGCACGCCTTTATTTGCGGTAGAGTCCAAGGAATATCTAACAAAGTTTGACATTTTAGGTTTTAGTCTGAGCTACGAACTAGGCGCAACCAACATCCTAGAAATGTTGGATTTGGCAGGAATACCCCTGACGTGGCAAGAAAGACAGCAAAGCTCTTATCCGTTAATCTTTGCAGGTGGACAAACCGCAACTTCAAACCCCGAACCCTACGCAGATTTTTTTGACTTTATTGCCTTGGGTGATGGGGAAGAATTATTACCAGAAATTGGCTTGGTTTTAGAGCAAGGTAAGTTAACAAATTTAAGTAGAGTTGAATTACTACTTGAATTAGCACAAGTACCAGGCGTGTACGTGCCACAGTTTTATGAAATGGCTGAAGATGGCTCAGTGCATCCCTTGCGCCCTGA
>CAJQOK010000005.1 GCA_905479905.1 uncultured Aliterella sp. | reverse complement strand
AAAAAGCGGTGTAGCTTAACCTGACCGCTTTTTGACGTGGGCTAGGGGGATCTCTATGAGCAGGTTTTTACAGCTACGATTTGTACAACTTGCCAAGCTTTGCAGTATTCCCTGTTTAAAAAAAGGATTTTACTACTCTTTATTTCCCCCCCTTTTTCAAGGGGGTTAGGGGGGATCTCTATATTCATCCTCACCGATAATCCTGACTTTGAATATCTCTTAACCGAGCTTCTGGACGCTTAAACCTGTCGATTTGACCTTCAAAAAAAGCTCGATTTGCCTGCAAATGCTTAGGATTAGAGTCATCTAAAGGATAAAGCAGCGCCGCTCTTAAAGCTTGAATTACCGCCGAAGTAACGCAGTACATTGAGCGCTGGAAACTAACCCCTAGTTGAATTAAGGTATCTTGTTCGCCGCGACAGTAGTTTTTGTAATACTCCACCAAATAAGGAGGCAAAAAGTGTAGCATATCTTGCATTAGTAATGTTGGTGGAATCCCCGCCGTCCCTACTGGAAACACATCTGCGTATAAAATGCCGTAATGAAAATCTTTTTGCTCTGCGGGTACTTGTTTAGCTTGCGCGTTGTAAGACTTTGTACCGCGAAAGGGTGCAGTACGATAAAAAACCGCCTCCACATAAGGTAACGCCGCCTCATACAGCCAAGTAAAACCGCAAGATTTGGGGATAATTTCGTACATTTCCCCGCGAATATATACATGATGGTAAATAGGACGACCTGCAACAGCAAATATGCCATTAACAAGAAAATTCATTGCTTCCGGGACGCTGGTAATTTTACCCTCGTCGTATAAATCGCTCATTTCAAAGAAAACTGGAGCCATTACTTCCCAAAACAAGCCCAAATTACTGTAGTAAGATAGTTGGCGCACTTGCTCGATAAACATTTCTGGGAATAGCTTATACATCCCTAGCATAGCTGGGTTGCCTTTGAAATAAGCCTTAATTGCGCGATCGCACGCTGCGATATATTCAGGAGTATCTAAGTAACCTTCAAACTTTCCCCCCATACCGCGATGCCATAACATTGCTTGCATACAGGCTTCGGCAAATTCCATGTTAATGCGATCGTGCCATAAATGATGCAATAACTTAGGCATTTTGATAGTTTCCCCTTTATCCATAAACGCCAATAGTTCAGGATGAGCGGTAGCTGCGCCTTTTTGCCAAATTCTTAAGTCTGCATCTTCCCCCGCATAGTGATTGTGCAAATCTAAATACTCTTGAGGTAAAAAGTATTTGAATGCAGGTAGGGGGTTTAAAAATACGCGCTCGGCGATGTAAAGTAAATCGCGCCAGTAAAAATCCATTGGTACAGCATAGGCTTTATACAAGCCGATAATCTGCATTAAGTTCTCTGGCGTGTCTGGTAGCATTGCACCACCTGCTTCTAAGCGGTGAATGACAGGAGCAAATTCATGGGTTGAAGGTGGAAGTTTAGTAGAAGTTGCGATCGTCATAGTTTTAGTTAGGAATAGTGGGAATTTTGGAAAGTATTAGGATTTCTGGAGTTTGTGCGCCAAACTTTGCTCCCCCCTAACCCCCCTTAATAAGGGGGGAAAATAAAGATTCTTTTTTCAGGGTTTGGGGATTTGTTGTGTGTAAGTTCCAAGTATTGCGGTTGTGGGAGTTTTTATAACTTGCAATTGCGTATTTACAGGAGTTGCAACCATTGCTGTTGCAGTAGTTTCGCTCCAACGTACTAGCCAGTTGGGTTGCACGCCCAATACTAAAACGATCGCAGCTAAGACAAAGGCTGGGACGCGCTCAGACCACAACACCTGTGGATAATAAGAGTTGTAGTTGCTTAATTTGCCGAAACAGGTGCGATTGAGCAAAATTACAAAATATACCGCCGTTAAGCCTGTCCCTACTACCGATAAAAGAGTTAACAAAGGAAAGACTGGGTAGCTACCTTGAAACACCATAAATTCTGAGATAAAACCTACCATTCCAGGGATACCCGCACTAGCCATCCCGGCATAAACTAATAAAATGCTAACTACAGGTAAACCGCGCAAAGGATTCATTAAGCCATTAAGAACATCTAAATCTCTTGTCCCAACTTTGTTTTCGACAACTCCGACTAAGTGAAACAGTAGCGCCAAAATTAAGCCGTGAGCGACCATTTGAGAAACTACCCCTACTAAACTCAGAGAATTAGCGGCAGCCGAACCTAAAAGAACATAGCCCATATGACCGATAGAACTGTAGGCAACCATGCGCTTTATATCTTTTTGAGCGATCGCACTAAACGAGCCATATAGCACGCCTATAGTCCCTAAAATCGCTAATCCTGGCGCTATAATTGTCCAAGTTTGAGGAAATAAACCTAAACCAAACCGTAACAAGCCATAAGTTCCCAATTTTGCTAATATTCCGCCTAATAAAATGGCTACAGGCGGCGAAGCTTCAACATAAGCATCGGGCAACCATGTATGTAGAGGAACTAAAGGAATTTTAATCCCAAAACCAATTAACAGCACTGTAAGCAAAATTAATTGACTTTGCAAAGACAAATCTTGAGTATGCAGCGCGTCATAATTAAACGAAGTTGAACCACTTAGCCAAGTAGTACCTAAAAAGCCAGCCAGAATTAAAATGCCAGAAAAAGCAGTGTAGATCAGAAACTTAGTTGCTGCGTAACCGCGCTTAGAACCTCCCCAAATGTTAATTAGTAAATACAACGGGATGAGTTCAAATTCGTAGAATAAGAAAAATAAAAGCAGATTTTGAGCAACAAACGCCCCAGCGATTCCCGAATTAACCAGCAAAATCAAAGCGTAATACAGGCGAGGACGTTCTACAGTTTTACTGCTACTGTAAATAGCAATCCAACTTAGCAAGGCATTTAAAGCTATAAGTGGAAAAGATAAACCATCAACACCTAGTTTGTAGTCTAAGCCCAAGGTTTCAATCCAAGGTAAAAACTCTTGAAACTGGTAGCCGATTTCAGTAGTGCTAAAAGAAGTTGCTAAATAAAGTGTCCATAAAAAAACAGCAAAGGAAATAGCCAGCGCAATTGACCGTAGCCGAGTTGCAGAGAAATTTCCTGGCAAAAAGCCGATGATTGCTGCACCTAATATAGGTATCCAAATCAAGGTACTAAGCATAAAATAATTGCATTCCTTCTAAGTAGTCGCCGCTTGTCAAAACTTGGTTGAGAGGAAATTATATATTTCCCTCTTAATCGCTAACTAACTAAACTGACTATTCCCGTATCCAAATCGTAATAACCACCAACGATTTTGAGTTTTTTGTCCGTAATTAACTGCGATAGAACTGGAGAAGTTTTTAATTTTTCGATTTGGAGTAAAACATTTGCTTTACAAGCATTCTCAGAGCGATCGCCTTTTTGTCCTGCGGAGCTTTCTACTGCTGGTTTAATAGCTGCGAGTAATGAACCTATTTGTCCTGGAACTTGAGCGCCTTTAATTGTTGCTGTTATTGCACCACAGCGTTCATGACCCACGACCATAATCACTTTTGATCCTAAGATTAAAGTGCCAAACTCAAGGCTGCCAATTTCCTCTGGAGTCGCGACATTACCCGCAACGCGGCAAACAAATAGATCGCCAAATCCCTGATCGAAAATAATTTCTGAAGGAACCCTAGAATCTGCACAACCAAGAATAGCTGCAAAGGGTTTCTGAGTTTTAGCGATTTCAGACAGCCGCGCCAAATCTTGACGTGGATTGGTGCGCTTTCTCTGCACAAAGCGTTTATTTCCGTCTAGCAGTGCTTGGATAGTTTGATCGGGCGTGGTGAGGTCACTACTCGCTACTGCGCTTGGTGTATCCGACTTCAAACCCATTCCTACAGCTATTCCTGTCCCTACAACTCCTGCACCAAAATTCAGTGCTGTTCTTCTTGAAATATTGCCTAACTTTTTCACGTTCACTCTTTCTTATGTTCCTAATAAATTGCTGATAATACTATGGACTTGGACTAATCAAAGTCCAAAATTAAAAACGTTGTTGTAAGCTGACCAGTGAGGAAAACTCAAGAAAGCGCCGATGATACTAATCCCAATCAAAATTGTCAGTGCGTAAAACTGAGATTGTCCAGAAGTGCTGTACTTCAAACTTTCGCCACCCAGAAGCGAAGCTAATCCCACCAAGTTCACCGCGCCATCTACGATAAAACGGTCAACCCAAGCGATAATTTTAGAAAATCTATCTACCGCAAATACAATACTGAAGCGATAAATATTGGGTGTATAAAAGTCATAAGCAAACAAGTTTTGCAAAGCTTTCGACGGTAGCTGTACAGGCTTAGGTAAAGCATTTCCTAGATAAATTACCCCGCTTAAAGTGCAACCAAAAACGCTTGACCAAAATAAGAGCATTGCTACATCTTTATTCAAATTTCCCCAGTTAGGTAGCAAAGCTACGCTTTCTAGAACTAAAGGCAAATGCAGCGTAAAGCCCAGTAATAAAGTCATGGGTAATACTAATAGCCATAAAGCTTCCGGCGATCGCCCAGTCATCTGTTTTGGTTTCCCGCCAAAAATTAGTGAGAATATTCTCACTAAACTAAAAGCCGTTAAAGCATTGACAAGTAACACAAGTCCGACTAACCAAGGCTGTGTTGCCCACAAAGTATCGGCTAAATTCAATAGCGCCCAAAAGCTACCAAAAGGAGGACAGCCAATTAAAGCCGCCGTACCGCCCAAAAAGGCGATCGCACTTACCGGACGGCGCGACCATAACCCGCCCATTTGCGTCAAATCTTGAGTAATATTATTCCAAATAATGCCGCCTACGCTCATAATTAACAAGCCCATTGCGACAGCGTGAGTTAGAACTAACAACAACGCTGCATCATTTTGTCCCGTACCAACGGCGATAAATACTAAGCCCATGTAAGCGCTGACTGAGTAAGATAGAGCGCGTTTGGCATCAATTTGGGCGATCGCAATGCAAGAACCACCCACTGCCGTTACTGACCCAATTAACACCAACGCAGACATCGTTATCGGGGATAAGCTTAAGATCGGTTCTAATTTAACGAGTACCCAAGCACCCGTTGCCACTACTACAGAATTGCGTAATATTGTGCTAGGAAGCGGCCCTTCCATTGCTTCATCTAGCCACAAATGCAAAGGAAATTGAGCGCATTTACCCATTGGCCCGGCAATTAATGCCAAACTAATTAAGGTAATTACCTTCGGGTCTGGATGCGCCGATGCTGCCCAATCGCTTAACTCCCAATAGTTCCAAGTTCCAGTTAAAGAGAATAAGGCAAGTACGCCCATCAGTAACACCAAGTCGCCTACCCGCTTGGTTAAAAAGGCATCTCTAGCCCCCGTAACTACTAAAGGCTGACTAAACCACAACCCAACTAAAAGATAAGTTCCCAAAGTCAGTATTTCTAAAATTACATAGCTAAAAAACAAAGAGTTACATAGGGCTAAGGCACATATACCACACTCAAAGAGTGCTAAAAGCGAATAAAATCGCGCCCATCCCCAGTCCATTTCCATATATCCAACGGCGTAAATCTGCGCCAGTAGATTCATTCCCGTTACTAACACCGTTGCGCCCACAGTAATCGGTGAGATTTCTAGAGGTAAAGAAATATCTAAATTTGCAACTTGTAGCCAAGGGATAATTATTTGTTGGGCGGGTTGATTCCACGTCGCTTGGAGAGCAATTATACCATGTACAAAGCCAATAGATGTCATCAATAAATTGATATAACCCGCAGGTCTTGGTCCCGTACGCCGGATAATTCCTGGCGACCAAGGTATAGTCAAAACTGCCCCCATTAAGGCGTACAAAGGTACAAACCAGATGGTTTGAAGAAAAAATTGCGCCATCGGTATTAACTCTATGTTGATTAAGAGAAATTAAATTTTTCGGACAAATTTGCGCTTGTCCCCTGTAACTTCAAATCATTAAAGATAAACAAATTAATGCTTCTTTAAGATTTAGTATAATTAGAAGTTTACCTTTAATAGTTCTATAAGTAAATTATTAATTTAGCTAATCTAAAAATCAGTTTAATTAATTTTGCTTATCTAAGTTAAGTAGCTATTGGTGTTATCAATGATGTCTATTGATAATTTTTATAGTAGAATTTTAAGAGAAAAAAGCAAGGCTTTTTTAGCCAAACCCTTATTTAGCAAGAAAATAGTCTATTTGCTGCTAAAAACTTAGAAGTAAAAACCTTATATAAATCGATGTTATTGCACTTATAAGCTACCAATTATTACAAATTGTTAAAAAATCTAATTTATAAAATAGCGGAGGTTTGCAAAAATATAGGTTTTTTTCTATGGTAATGATTGAAATATTCTATGCACCTTTATTATCAGTTTGAATTAGTTGGCATTGGTGACACAAACCAAAAAATTCTAGAGTGTGATAAAAAATCTTGAATTTATGAAAGTTGTGTAACTGAGTTTCTAATTCATGTACGGGACATTCATCAATTAAAATAGACTGTCCGCACTGCAAACAAGTAAGATGATGTTTATCTTGCTGCACCAAGCTATAAAGCGATTCTCCAGAGACGAGAGTTCGCACTTGGACGACACCTTCGAGTTTTAAAGCTTCCAAGGCGCGGTAAATTGTGGCTAAACCTATATTTTGGCTACTACGCAACTCTATATAGATATCTTGAGCAGAAATAGCTCGGTTGAGAGTTTTGAGAAGTTTAAGAATTCGCTCTTGGCTACGGGTACGTTCAGTTTTCATAAATTGGTTGCGAAAATTTTTGTCATACAGATTTTAGATTTGTCAACTTGTTAAAGTGTTTCTCTTGCCTACATTTTGGCGGTAGGATAGCGTTTGTTGCCTTCCTCACCGCTACTTATGAATCGACAGTATCAAGCTAATATATATATTACTCTGCGCCCTTCCGTACTCGACCCCGCAGGAACCGCCGTACAATCGGGATTAAAGCATATGGGTTACGAACAAGTAGAACAGATAAGAATTGGCAAGTATATAGAGCTTAAGCTGTCGTCAATCGATGAAACCTCCGCACGGCAACAATTAGATACAATGTGCGAACAGCTATTAGCAAACCCCGTAATCGAAAATTATCGCTTTGACTTAGTAGAAATCGGAGCATAAATACATGAAATTTGGAGTTATAGTTTTTCCTGGCTCAAATTGCGATCGCGATGTCCAATACGTTACCCGCGATTTACTCAAGCAACCTACCCGCATGGTATGGCATGAGGAAACAGATATAGGCGATATAGATGTGGTAATAGTCCCTGGGGGCTTTAGTTACGGCGATTATTTGCGTTGTGGAGCGATCGCGCGTTTTTCCCCAATTATGCAGCAAGTCGTCTCCCACGCTCAACAGGGAAAGTTTGTTTTAGGGATCTGCAATGGTTTTCAAGTATTAACAGAAGCGGGATTATTACCGGGGGCGTTGATGCGAAATCGGGATATGTTGTTTGTGTGCGATCGCACAGCAATTAAAGTAGAACGCAATAACTTACCTTGGACACAAGCTTACAGTCAAAACCAAGTTATTACTTTACCAATTGCACACGGAGAAGGTCAGTTTTACGCTGATAGTGAGGTATTAGCGCAACTAGAAAACAACGGACAAGTTTTATTTCGTTACGAAGGCTACAACCCCAACGTCTCAGTAAATATTATTGCTGGGATCTGTAACGAAACTGGTAATGTATTAGGAATGATGCCCCACCCGGAAAGAGCTTGCGATCCTCAACTTGGCGGTACAGATGGATTGAAATTGTTTGAGGGATTATTAGCAAAAGTTGCAGCTTTAGCTTAAGGCGGCGAAAAGATCGAGCTAATATCTAGGACAAATCCTGGTAATACATTTTCTCCTGACAAAGCCAGGGGATTTTCTAGTAATTCTACATCTTGATTAGGGCGGTATATTTCCACTCGTCGCGTTTTTGGGTCAATTAGCCAACCTAGACGCGCCCCATTATCGATATATTCCTGCATTTTTAGCTGAGTTTGTTTGAGCGAATCTGTAGGCGATCGCAACTCAACGACGAAATCAGGACACAAAGGCAGAAATTTTTGTCTCTCTTGGGGTGTAAGAGCTTCCCAGCGCTCTAGTTTCAGCCAAGACGCATAAGGGGCGCGGACTGCACCATTAGGTAGCGTAAAGCCCCCGTTAGACTCAAAGCCTTTACCTAATTTAGTTTGTTTATTCCACATTCCTAGCTGCATCGCAATTTCAAAATTATTATTGCTAGTTTCTCCGCCTGTGGGTGGCATAATGATTATTTCTCCCGAAGCCGTGCGCTCAAATCTCAAATCACCATTGTTTTGACATAACAGAAAAAACTGCTCGTCAGTCAAATCGATGCTTAATTGCAGTGTTGGGGGTAAGGTAATTGCTGCATCCATAAATTTATCTCAGCAAGGGTATATTTGTATAATTTAGCTACTTTCAAGCAGCACAATCTGCGATCGCTTAATTAGACGACAGCATTTGAACCATATCTAATACAAATCCCGGTAATACGTCTTCTCCTGACAGAGCCAGTGGATTTTCGAGTATTTCTATATCTTGATTAGGGCGATAAATTTCAACTTGTCTCGTTTCTGCGTCAATTAGCCAACCTAGGCGCGCACCATTATCGATATACTCTTGCAT
>CAJQOK010000004.1 GCA_905479905.1 uncultured Aliterella sp. | reverse complement strand
TCGTCGCAGTAGTCATCTCGAACTAAACGAATGCAGTTGATGATGGCGTTGAGGGGGTTTCGCAGTTCGTGAGAAGTTGTGGCTAAAAAATTGCTTTTACTTTCGTTAGCAGCCTTTGCTTCAGTCCAAGCTTTTTCTAGTTCTTCAGCCGACAGTTTCAACCGTTTTACCATCAAATCGAGGGCAGATGCTAATTGATTGAATTCCCTAATTTTAAAATTATGGGGCATCCGTTTTACTTCATGATGATTTTGCAGCTTGAGGGCGTAGTCACCTAGTTGTTCTAATGGTTCTGCCAATTCCCGCGCCAGACGTAGGGCTGTTAGTAGGCTTGCACCTAGTAAGCTGAGAGTAAGTACAAATAAAATTAATTTTATTTCTTTTAAACCTTGTAGGGCTGTGCTTTGGGGTGTTACAGCGAGTATGATCCAGTGTTTGCCTCGTTCGGTAGAAATCGGGCTATCAATAACTTTGTAGCTGGCTAGGAGGGTTTCGCCATTTTGGGTAAAGGAGAAATTATTTAATTTTTCATCATTTTGCCGCGCGATCGCCTTGCTAATTATCTTTTTCCATTGCGGGTAGTTTGGCTGTTGACTAATATTTTTTCCTACAAGTTCGGCTGTTGGATGGGCGATAATTGTGCCATTTTCGGCAATTATTACTGTAGAAGCTGCCATTGTGACCTTAGCTGACTCACTATTATTACTTCGACTGCTTAAAATTGATTGCATTGTCAAGGCATAACGTCGTTGCAGCCCAGTATCATACACAGGAGCCGATAATAGTAGCTGCATTTGTGTAGTAGTAGGGGATGAGGGTGCAAATACCAATTGAACCTGAATATTTTGCGCTTCGTAAAGCAAATCGTCTTGCTGTGACCACAATTCTTGTTTTATGACCCGATCGCGACTTTTACAGGTACTAGCAATTAATTTATCGTCTGGCAAGCTTGTAAGTTGAAGGCACTTAATATGATTTGGGAGTTGAAGCAGGAGTTTTTCTAAAAATTGTCTAACAAAAATCGGCGAACCCGATTTGAGCGCTGTAATTTGACTTGCTAACAGCATTTTTGTTTGCATAGTGGCAATCTGCGCTTGGATCTGTCTACTTTTTTCCTTAGCGCTGACATTAAGGTGCTGAATCGATGTTTCTAGCAATTTAGATCGGACATGGCGAAATGCTACCACTTCGCCGATTAACAAAACTGGTAGGCTAAGAAGTAATATTCTTGACAGCAGAATGCGACGAAAAGAGGATTGATTGAGCTTAACCATATAACAATGTCCTCAACGAAAAACAAAACCTAAAACTATGTAAGAGAACAGTGCTGACATTGGTTACTTTCGGCTTACTCACGAGGATTTCTTTAGGTTTTGTACATTTCTAGTATCTACAGTTTGAGCGCCTTAATTCTCCAGATCAATTTTAAAAATATCTTAGTTTGAGCGCCTTACTTACTACTTTAAGGTTGTAAAGGCTATAAATAATATCTGCATTTGCGATCATATCCTGCTCTTTCTGAAAAAGCTGTTATCTATGTACAAGTATCTTTTGGATTCCTAACTAAGTCTGCGTGATGATACTACCTGATAAGCGACCTTATACTACTGTTGTTTTGGCAATGAGCGCCGATGGCAAAATTGCGACAAAAGCGCGATCGCCTGCTCGGTTTTCGTCCCCCGCCGACAAAAAACACCTAGAACAGCAAATTGCCGCCGCCGATGCTGTTTTATTTGGCGCTGGTACGCTGCGAGCTTACGGTACAACTATCCGTGTCTGTGAGCCACAACTTATCCAACAAAGATACCAGCAATTGTTACCCCCGCAACCTGTTCAAATAGTAGTTTCTGGTAGTGGAAATATCGATCGCCAACTATACTTTTTTCGCCAACCTGTACCCCGATATTTATTAACCACAACTGGGGGTGCAAAACCCTGGCAGAATTCCTCAGAGTTTGAGCAAATTATTATCTGCGAAACTACCAAAAGTAAGATTAATTGGATTGATGCCCTAGAAAAAATCTCAGCAATGGGTTTAAAGCGTTTAGCAGTGTTAGGCGGCGGTGAAATTGTAGCGGCAATGTTGGCGGCAGATTTGATTGATGAATTGTGGCTAACGGTTTGTCCGTTGCTACTGGGGGGAAATAATGCCCCTACTCCTGTAGATGGAGAAGGATTTACAGAATTAATTGCGCCGCGTTTGGAATTATTATCGGCAAAAGTAGTCGCTGCGGAGGTTTTTTTGCACTATCGCCGCCAACGGGGAAGCGATTTAAGTATTCTGTAGAAGTAGCCTTGCCGTCATAGATTTATTGTATGGGAAAATCGATTCAGCCTAGTTATAACGTTGCTTGGATTAATAAGATTGCCGAAGTCCCACAAGCGGCGTGGGATGCCCTCGCTATGCCCCTCAAAACACCTTTTTTGGAGTGGGAGTGGTTAAATAACTTAGAAAGCTCTGGGAGTGTCATACCTCAAGCTGGATGGCTGCCGAATCATTTAACTATTTGGCGCGATCGCCAATTAATTGCTGCTGCACCTTTATATCTCAAAGGTCATAGTTACGGTGAGTTTGTTTTCGACAATCAGTGGGCAGAAGTATCAAGGCGAATTGGGGTTGATTATTACCCAAAACTCTTAGGAATGTCACCTTTTACACCCGCCGAAGGTTATCGATTTTTGATTGCGCCGGGAGAAGATGAAGATGAGATGACTGGGTTAATGGTGAAGTGGATCGATCATTTTTGCGATCGCCAAAACATTTCTGGTTGTCATTTTCTCTATGTCGATCCACAGTGGAAACCTGTATTAGAACGTCATGGTTTTACTGCTTGGCTGCACCATAGCTCGATTTGGCAAAACCAGGATTTTCAAAACTTTGATGATTATTTGACAATGTTTAACGCCAATCAGCGCCGCAATATCAAGCGAGAACGCAAAGCTGTAGAAAAGCAAAGCTTGCAATTGCAAGTATTGACAGGGGATGAGATTCCTAAATCATTGTTTCCGCTTATGTATAGCTTTTACGCCGATACTTGCGACAAATTTGGCGGGTGGGGAAGTAAGTATTTAACTAAGCGCTTTTTTGAGCAGTTATACACCAATTATCGGCATCGGGTGGTATTTGTGGCGGCTTACAACCAGTTGGATCAGCGTCAACCGATGGGAATGTCTTTTTGTTTAACTAAAGGCGATCGCCTCTACGGGCGCTACTGGGGTAGTTTTCAAGATATTGATTGCTTACACTTTGATGCTTGTTACTACACGCCGATTGAGTGGGCAATTAAGCAAAAAATTCAAACTTTTGACCCCGGCGCAGGGGGCAGACATAAGAAGCGGCGAGGCTTTCCGGCAAGTCCTAATCACAGTATGCACCGCTTTTATAATCGTCGATTGACACAAATAATACTTCCTTATATCAAAGAAGTAAATGCTATGGAACAGCAAGAGATTGAAGATATTAACCAAAATTTACCCTTTAACCCCAGTAGCGGAGGTCAATAAATAAATTGCTTGAAGCAAATTATTCAGGCAATAGCTAATTTGCTTTCCACACATAGACTATTACAGGCTATATAGCTAAAAAACCGTGCATTCTCGGAGATGTTTTTATTTGTTCGCAAGAGAGTAAGTGTAAATACTTGGTATTTGCCAATAACTAAAGCAAAAATGGGTTATTCAATCCAAGCATAAATTTATCAATTACCTCTATTAAGTAAAAGCAACCTCCAAACATTTGTATCTCTTTATACAGAACTAATGCTTTTGCTGATACAAAATGAAATTCTTAAGAGGTATTGACAACATACTTAGTTTTAGGAGTAGAACAAGTTACTTCAGACTTTCCTATTGCCCTTGAGTAACTTGCTCGGACGCTAAAGCTTGATGTTGTTAAAAATTAAGATTTCACCAAATTATTAAGTATTTACTAATTTAAGGATCGCCAGGACGGATGAAGGTAAAACTTACACATAAGCACAAGCGGAAAAACACGAAAAGGCGGCTATATGGGCATTCAAGCTCACGCTTTAACAAAAATATCCCGATTTTGGCTCAGTTAGAGCGGGCAATTAAACAACTAACTCCTAGTTGGCAAGCCTGCATTCCTCTAGCAATCTTGATTGTGCTGGTATGGGGTTACGCAGCAGTTGCCCAAGATGCACCTCCTGCGACTACTGATAAGGTAACGCAAGACTTGCAAAGCTTGAGGGTAGGGATAGACACACTATGGGTGTCTATCGCTGCCTTTTTGGTATTTTTTATGAATGCTGGTTTCTGTATGCTAGAAACTGGGTTCTGCCGTCAGAAAAATGCCGTTAACGTTTTAGCGAAAAACTTGATCGTATTTGCGCTATCTACTGTAGCATTCTGGGCGATTGGTTTTGCTCTAATGTTCGGTGATGGCAATCCATTTTTTGGTACTAATGGTTGGTTTTTAAGTGGAGCCGACAACAGCCCCGCTACTGGAGATGCCTATCAAGGTGTTTTTAGCGCTCTAAATTGGACAGGCGTACCTTTAGGGGCAAAATTTTTATTTCAGCTAGTGTTTGCTGGAACTGCTGCAACAATCGTTTCTGGCGCTGTTGCCGAACGCATTAAATTTTTTAGCTTTTTAGTCTTTAGTCTTTTACTGGTCGGTATTGCCTACCCAATTACAGGGCATTGGATTTGGGGTGGTGGCTGGCTAGCAAAAGCTGGATTTTGGGACTTTGCCGGATCGACGGTAGTTCACGCCGTTGGTGGTTGGGCAGCTTTAATGGGTGCAGCCTTTTTAGGGCCCCGCCTAGGCAAGTATCAAAATGGAGAGTCGGTAGCAATGCCAGGACATAACATGAGCATTGCCACCTTGGGCACTTTGATCCTTTGGCTAGGATGGTTTGGTTTTAATCCTGGTTCAACAATGTCAGTAAATCCAAGTATTGCCCATATTGCTTTAACAACAAACTTAGCAGGCTCTTTAGGTGGTATTACTGCTACAGCCACAGCTTGGTTATATCTTGGCAAGCCGGATTTGTCGATGATTATCAATGGCATACTAGCAGGCTTGGTCGGGATTACCGCAAGTTGTGCTTTTGTTAGCTTACCTTGGGCTGCGGTAATTGGTGCGGTTTCTGGAGTAATAGTCGTCTTTGCTGTCACCTTCTTTGACAGAATCAAAATTGACGACCCTGTAGGTGCAACTTCCGTTCACTTAGTTTGTGGCATTTGGGGAACTCTGGCAGTAGGTTTATTTGCCGAAGGCCCTGCGGGCGCTTTGAATCTATATGAAGAAGGTTTAGGGCCAGTCAGAGGCTTGCTATTGGGTGGTGGTTTCCAACAAGTTTGGTCGCAAGTTGTTGGTATTATCTCGGTAGGTGGCATTACTGTTCTTCTGAGTACAATCTTCTGGCTGGCACTCAAGGCTACTTTGGGTATTCGCGTGACTGCGGAAGATGAAATTCAAGGTTTGGATATCAGCGAACACGGGATGGAAGCTTACAGTGGATTTCTCAAAGAGGCGGAGAATACTGGGTTTAGTGAAGCTGATCGGGGGGGCAGGACAAAGGGATCGCCAGATTTATCTAATAAATTATACTAATCATCGCTAAAAGCTAAATAAGATCGAAACTGTCCCTAAAATGAAAATGACAAGTTTAGGGGCAGTTTTTGTCAAAGGACTTAAAATTTAAGTCTTAGTAGACTAAGCAAAGGATCTAAACTTGAGAATTAGTTGCCAATAGGTCAAAGGTAAACTCAAGAAAGCAAAGTTTATTTAGAACTTTATAAAGTTAGAGGCTAAGAATTTTGCTTAATACTTATTCCACCAGCAAATTCTTCTCCATAACCTTCTTCGCCGTGTTCGTGAATATCCATACCTTGGTATTCTTCCTCGGCGGAAAGACGCAAACCGACGGTAGCATCAAGGACTTTGAGAATTACAAACGTACCCACCCCAGCAAAAATATAGGCTATTACAACTGCTATTATTTGAGTTAATAACTGGGATGGGTTGCCAAAAAGCAAGCCTTCATGATTGAAACCTTCTCCTACAATTGCTGAATTAACTGTCTTAGTAGCAAAGACTCCTGCAAGAATTGCCCCTACCGTACCGCCGACACCATGCACAGGAAAGGTATCTAAGGTGTCATCAATTTGTAGTTTATGCTTGACACTAATTGCAAAAAAGCAGCACACCGCCGTAATACTACCAATTAATATCGCACCTATAGGTGTAACAAATCCGGCGGCGGGTGTAATCCCAACTAAACCAGCCACCGCACCTGTCGCTACCCCTACGGCTGTAGGTTTACCGCGTAAAACTTTTTCTAAAATTAGCCAAGTCAAAGCCGCCGCCGCCGCCGCCGTATTGGTAGTAACAAAAGCAACAGTAGACAAGCTACCGGAAGCCAAAGCACTACCAGCATTAAAGCCAAACCAACCAAACCATAGCAAACCCGCACCTAGCAAGATAAAAGGTACATTATGAGGAGATGCTAACTGCGTTGGATAGGTTTTGCGTGGGCCAATCACAATAGCCGCCACTAGAGCCGAAATCCCCGAACTAATGTGTACTACCGTGCCACCTGCAAAATCGAGTGCGCCAATGCCACCGTACAAGCCTAAAAAGCCACCTTTTGCCCAGACCATATGAGCTAAAGGGCAATAAATAAAAGTTGACCAAATTAGCACAAATAGCGCGTAAGCCCGGAAGCTGACTCGCTCCACAATTGCTCCAGAAATTAGCGCTGGAGTAATAATTGCAAACATTGCTTGATAAATCATGAATGTTTGGTGAGGAATAGTCGCGGAGTAGGAAACTATTTCCTCTGGCGCGGAGCCTTTTAAATAATCAGTAACTTCCATCGTAGCGCTGACATTATTCAAGCCTAGCCATTGCAAACCACCAATAAAAGGTGTCCCCGGTGCAAAAGAAAGGCTGTAACCCCAGAGAACCCAGGTAACTCCAACTATGCCCATGAGCAAGAAGCTCATCATCAAAGTATTTAAAATATTGCGATCGCGGACAAACCCGCCATAGAAAAATGCCAACCCTGGTGTCATCAATAAAACCAAAGCGGAACACATCAACATAAACCCTGTATCCGCCGACGTTTGCGCCGCCGCTATCATCTCCTCAGTAGTCGCCGCTAATGCTGGAGAAATTAAAGGAGATAGTAGCAGCAGAATTAGCGCGTAAGCTACTACGATTGGTATTTTCTTTACCATTTATTTTAACCTTTTACATCTATACGTAGAGTGCAGTGAATCTCATTGCATCAGTATTAATAGTAGTAATCCGTATCTAAAGATACATTTGGCTCAAATAAGTCCAAGAACGTTGTAGTCAATGCTGCTTTATTGGGCAGTTTCATTTACGGGAAAACGATCAATTAACTGCACTGCACGATAAGCGTTGCGTTGTAAAGAAGCTGATAAATGGGGAACGTAGGGTATCTGCGATAATAAGTCTAAGGTGCGACGCAAGAGGCGCACCACATCTCCTTCATCTAGACTTGTCTGGCTGCATAATTCAACCCAATCTACCCCTAGCGCCCAATTTTCTAGTAAAGCAACTAAATCGTACTCTAACCAAATTGGTAAAGCGATATTATAGCGGCGTTGCATTTGAAACAAATTTCGCCGTGTAGAACGCAAGAGGGCAAGGGATTCTTCTACAGAAACAGATAAGGTATAACGTACCCAGGTATCCGGGCGAGGGGTTTCTGTGACTATAGCAGCGATCGCCGCCGCCAAACATTGAGGATCTAATTCGTCAAACTCACCACTTGCTAAAGCTAGAGCAATCCATAATTCATTGTCGCCGCGAATTGCCGCCGCAACTTGTCCTAAATCGGTAGGTACTAAGTCTTGCAAACAACCAAATCGT
>CAJQOK010000003.1 GCA_905479905.1 uncultured Aliterella sp. | reverse complement strand
CACCAATTAGGGCAACAATTTCGTTTTGGCTGCGGCTAGGATCGCTGGTTAATTCTAGATTGTCAAAGAGTTGACTAGCGGGGCCTTGTACTCTAGCTTGAACGCGCACGGTACGCAGAGAGCCAAGATCGCTCGCTAAAGCTTCACTAATTTCTGAGGAAATAGGGGATGATGGAACTCGGCTTGACTGAGTAACTTCAGGAACTCTAGCCACCAATCGGACATCAAGATCGGGGTCTAATCCGCGATCGGGAATAAACGTTGCTTGATTTTCGTAGCCACGAGTGAGGACAAATTGAGTAGTAAATAAATTGACTCCCCCACTACGAACGCGAATATTACCTTGGGGGCGAATATCGTCTAAAGAGCCATTGATAGTAAGCGTACCCCCTGCTTGAAATTGTAAAATTGGCTGCCGAGCGATCGCAATATTATCGCCCAAAGTCAGCAGCAAATTATTAAATTCTGGCGAAGTTGAAACAGGACTAACCGTAGATGGACGTAAAGAATTAGCTATTTGTTGACGGCTAGAAGTTGCCGCCGCATCTTGATTTTCACCCAGCAATATTTGACCATCGGCTAACAGCACTTCACCGCCAATTACAGGACTACTGGCAGTGCCAGAAATGACTACATTGCCACTTGCGCCCCCCCGGTACAATCCTTTGAGATTAAGTGCCAATTGGTCTAAGTTAAAAGTTAGGGGATTAGCTAAATCGGGGTCATTGGGTGGCAAAGTTCTAAAGATGGGCAGAACACCTTTAACTACTACTTGACCTTGAGAAAAATTGCCTTGGAGATTTTCAACTTGTAAGCGGTCAAAATCAAAGTCTACAGTCCCCGTTACATTGGTCAAAGGTTCCGGTAAAGCTTGGGCGGTAATTGTCGCGTTGTTGATTGTAGCAACACCTGTAGCTACTGGTTGCTTGAGTGTTCCCCGGACTTGGAGTTGCACTTTGCCTTGACCATTTTGCCAAGCTACTTGATTAGTAAATAAATTGAGTAATGCCAAACCTTCATCTTGAACGTTGATATCTAGCGTAATGCGATCGCTCTCAGGTTTAACGGTCACAAAAGGCAAGGCTAGAGGGACGTTCCCACTAATTGTTACAGGTTGGGGGCTATCAATTTTAATCGTGCTATCGAAGTTTAACCGAGCGTTGTTATAACCAAAGCTGGAAGTTGCGTTATTAATTTGTTTTTGGTTTAAAGTGCCGTTTGCTAAACTAAGTTTGCCGATTACTTGGGGATTAGAAAGTTGTCCTGTTAAAGTTGCTTGCGCGTTGAGGTTTCCTGTTATATCTACAGGCAATCTCACAAAACTATTGAGCGCCTCAATAGGAAAATTGTTGATTTGCAATTGTCCGGCTTGCTTTGTACCGCCAATTTGACCGCTAAATGCTACTAATGACTGGTCGGATTGCAGGCGCAAGGGGGCAAAAGTTAGAACTCCACCTATTAAGCTACCTTCTGCTTTTACTTGATTTGCAGTGTAGTAATTGCCTAGTTTCCAGTCTGTGCCGTTAATGTCAAACTTTACTGATACATTTGGTACAGTGCCATTAACTGCAATATCAGCGTTAAAAATTCCCTCTAAGTCTTCAAGCTTGGGTATTTGAGGCGAATTGCTACGACCCTCTTGTTGCTGTAGCTGAAGTAACATATTAATTTCCGAGTAGCGGCGCAATTGAGCAAGCAAAGTTGCGCCAGGTAAGCCTACGGGTAAAGCACGGAGACTATTTGCGCCTCCTGGGGTTGGTAATACACCATTAGAATTTTGTAAACTTATTAATTGAAAAGCAGCGATCGCATCAGTGACTTTTCCGTTTGTAACTTTTAGTTGTCCTTTGATTTGAGGAGCGCCCGAACCATTGGGGGCAAAGCTTCCAGTAGCTGCATAGATACTTTCACCAATTTTAAATCGGGCATCGGTTAAACTTACAGCGCCATTATTGTAAGTAAATTGTCCGGTAAATTCTTCGCCTTTAAGCTGACCTAAAACAGGTTGAGAAATCGCTACATCGCCAGCAACGGCAATTGTTTGTTTATTAACGGTAAAATCTCCTGTTAGCAAGCCACTGACAGGTTGCGCCACACTATTAGGCAAACGCAAGGAAAGCGCCAATAAGGGGAAGTTTTCGACCTTTACTAACAGATTTTCGCCGCTAGATTGACCTGTTGCGATCGCGCGATCGCGTTGTACGGTAAAAGAATTAGGGAGATAATTAGGGTCAAGGTTTATAGCAATGCGATCGTTATTTCCTTTAACATCTAACTCCACACCGTTATTAGTTGTAACTTGCACGTTTCCGGTTAAAACTCTTTCAAAAGCCAGCTTATTTACTACCAAGTCGCGTAGCCGCACCGCCCCTGCTACATTGGGAGTTGGTAAAGTACCGCTAATTCTCCCGGCAAAATCTCCCTTTCCTGCCAAACTTACGGCATTGGGAAGGTTAAAAGGTAAGTCTTGTAAGGCGTAGTTTTTTGCCTGGACTTGCAAGTTTAATGATTCAATAGCGGGAATTTGCGGATTGACAAAAACAACTCCACTCGCAATAGTGTCAGCAGAAGTAGCTTTTAAGACAGTAACTTTTCTGCCATCCCACTCAATTGCCGCCGTTAGCGGTTGGGTGACTAAAGACACTCCTTGAGACAATATTACTTGTCCGTTGGCGCGGACTCCTGCCAAATTGAAAGCTGCAACATTTCCATTTACCTGCAATTGCCCGTCTAAGTCGCCGCGTAAATCGGGGGAAAATTGACTTAATTGGAGTTGGTCGGGGCTGACAAGGGCTTGAAAATTGCCTTTATTTAGCTGAATATTTGTCGCCACAATCCTACCACTAGCAGCATTTAATTGTCCTCTCCCGGTGGCGGAAATTGCATTTAGTTCAAAGGATTCGGTAGTTCCAGAAGCCTGAAATACCCCGCTTGCTCTCCCTCTAAACTGCGGTGGTACAGTAGTAGCAACTATTTGTTGTAATTGCACTTCTTCAGCTTGAACAAGGGCTTTATAATTGCCTTTGTTTAGCTGGATATTGGTAGCTGTAACCGTTCCATCAGCAACTTTTAAGCGTCCAATTCCCGTAGCAGAA
>CAJQOK010000002.1 GCA_905479905.1 uncultured Aliterella sp. | reverse complement strand
CGCAATAATTTTTGCCATCGCCGCACCATCAATCTGTAGCATATTTGGCTGTTCTGGGATTTGTAATAAGCCATCCCAACTCACCCAAACTTCACCCATCCCCCCAGGAGTGATTTTCAATTGCTCGACAATTCCAAGTAGGGGTGAATTAACTCGGTGGACGGGCATTCCAAGTTCAAAAACGGCCCAAGCTTGTAAATTCTGGCGCTTACTTATTACCCCTGACAACTCTTTCTCAAGCTGTTTATGTTCCTTAACTAGGCTTCGTTGTCCGCGCAGGTTATCTAAACTGGTGTGCAGTTGGTTTTCTTGCTTAGTTAGTAAGGATATTTCTTCAGTAACGCTAATCATAACTATTGCTTCTCGCAAAAGGATTAATTTCTGACCGAGATTCCACAAATTCCATCTGTACCAAAAACTGGGATATTTCTACCGCTTGTGCGATCGCAGAAAACCCAAAGCTCTTTATTACTACCCAAACCTTCAATCGAGACAAAAGACAAGTTCGATAGCAGTTCCATTCGTGCCTGGTCGATAGAATCACCGCCAATACGGGAAATCGTGAACTGTAAGCGTTTGAATATCCAGTTGAGCATCTTTATTGGTATCCAGGTTAACTCTTTGAGGCTTTGAGGTTCCTTACACAGAAACTCAATTAATAAGGAAGCAACTTTTTTTCTTTGTTGCTTATCAATCTGATCCATAGCATCAATTAGTTTTTGACTATCTTTTTGCATTAAGTCCGCTATCTCTACCCAAGTTGTTAATTGCAATATTTGTAAAGCTGGATTTATTGTTGGTGATATTGGTGAACTATTGGTGCTACCACCAACCGCTTCAACGCCAATAATAGTAATGTTCTCAGCCTCAGAGTTGGTGAATTGGTGCGCTCTAGTATCTAATACATTTTGCCCGTGACGTTGAGCATCAAGTTCGATAGCTATTTCGGGAACAGCTATTGCGGTAGTTTCTGATGGTGGTACAAAGCTACTAGACATTACCTGGGAAATTATTTCTTGATTAGTTAATTCACCAATTTCACCAATAGTTGTCTGTACTTCATTAGTAGTAAAACTTTTAGCGATTGGTGACACCACCAACTTTGCACCAACATCCACCAACTCTTGGATAGGAAAGTATTTCATTTCACTGCCCTCCCCTTCAATTCGCCCATGTCCCGCCTTAGCTAACGTTTTAAATACCACCGTGCGGATTTTCTCCGTTGCCCAACTTTTGAGGGCGTTAATCCGGGTTTTGAGAAACGAAGCATTTAGTCCCTGCTTAGACTTGGCAAAATATTTCTCGGCTTGGGTTTGAACCTTAAAAAATATGCCTTCCAATTTTCGCGTTGGCGCGTTGTTGCCGTGGATTAATTTTTGCTGCCATAGATAGAAAGATGAAATTTCTATCGCGTGACGCATTGTCTCACCAGAAATCGTTGGTTCCGGTAACTTGCCAGCACAAACGGCGTTAACTATGTGTAGCCACAGGGCAATTCTTGCCGCATAAGCTTCGATTTTTGCGTAAACAATCGAGAAGCCAAAGTAGTTTTCTTCCCTTTCGTCGTCGGCTAACGTATGGTTCCAGGCTTGGAACAGCACTTTCGCTTCACGCGTTAACAAATAATCTTGCTGTGGTAATCCCTCTAATTGCTCGTACAGCCACTCTAGAGTCTCGGTGAAATTGCTATTCATCTTTGGAGTAAGCAAATCAAGATACCGGGGCGGCGCATCGAGAATTGAGCAGTACAAAAATCTGGCGCTGTAACCGCTTGAGATAAAATTCACGTCATCGCCCATCAACCGTGCTAAGGTATCCCACTGGTAAGTACCTGTTTTGCTAAAGGCAGTACGGCTTAAAAATAATCTTGCGTCGTGGCGGTCATAGTTAATGGCAGTACCATTGAAAAAACTTAGCTCTAGTTGCAAATCGTCTCCTTTCCCACCCCCCTTGTATTGGTTTAGGCGTTGGTAATCGGCAACTAATTCATCTATATATTCGAGCATTCCGCGCGGGTTTTCTTGGTGGATACGGATTTTGGTCGAGCTTGTTACATTGCTCAAAATTCGCCGCATTCTTACAGGCGGTTTGCCCTCAGATTTTTTATCTTGTTCGTAGTCACTAAGAAGAGTATCGTAAATATCTTTTGCTTCCCCTTCCATCTTTTCCAGGGGGTAAATTACTTCTTTTTGCGGCGGCGTTTTGGCTTGCCCAGAGTGGTTAACATTTGCCGTCCAAAATATGCAGTCTTGGGTATAGCCGGACACGGGATCGATAACGATCCTGGCGCTTGTGCCAATTCTTGAGGCACAAGCAGGCAAAAGCGTATTAAACAGGTACTCTGGCGCTGTAGGCATCGCGGCTGCTTTAGCTATTAGTGGTTCGGCAAGAATGGGATTAAGGTATTGCTGGATATCTAAGCGCTTGCGACAGTTCTTAACTATCGGCGTGAAGGACTCAATGGCGGCAACTACTTCGGTTGCTTGTTCTCCTTCACTCTGAATGATTCTTTTGAGGTTTTTAATCTCATTGAATGATTTTCTAACATCGGCGGCTAAGTCCATTAATGCCGCAGTTTGGGTCGATTCAGTTTCGTAGCTGGCGAGAATGCTTTTTATGCGATCGCACAAATTTGTCCCCGTTCTTGTGCTTGGCTGATTACTAAACGGGCTAAAACCTTTGCTTTGCTTATTATTGTGATGTGTATTGTCAAAGACGTGATTCTTCCAGTACCAAGCGCGGAGACAGTTTTCTACACCATCAGGGGTACAGCTAGGCGCGGGATTGCTTTTAGCAGCACTTGCCCAAATTGATTCAATCTCTTTTGCTGGCAAAGGGGGAGAGCAACGAGTGCCGTAATTTTCGATCAGCAATTGAGGATTGCCATCAAAACTTTGTCCGATGGCTTGTAAGTAAGAAGCTGTACCAATTAGGTCACGGGCTAGTTTAGCCCCGCCAAAATTACGCCTACCTTGAGCGCAGCCGGATTGGAGTAAATTACGGGATTCTTTAGATAAACAAACTTCAATCGGTACAGTTTGGGGTACAGGCAGTGAA
>CAJQOK010000001.1 GCA_905479905.1 uncultured Aliterella sp. | reverse complement strand
GGGATTAATTTCAAACTTGCCATCTTGACTTACAGCTATCAAGTTTAACCCGTAGCGAGTGCGAAATTGAAGCTCGGTGATGGTTTTGCCGTGAAATACATCCGGGACAATTAGCTCTACAATGCTGTTGTCAGGATCGAGGTCAAAACGATCTAAAATATGCGGTTTGGTAAGACTACGCGCCAAAGTACAACCCGCCTCAAATTCAGGATACACTACATGATCTGCTCCCACTTTTTGCAACAGTTTTCCGTGTACTTCCGATGATGCTTTTGCGACTACATGAGGTACGCCAGCTTCTTTTACATTTAGCGTTGTTACAATACTTTCTTGAATGTAATTACCAATAGCAATAATTACCGTGTCAAACTCAAAAATTCCTGCTTCTTTTAGTGCCGCAGGTTGAGTAGAATCTAGTTGCACTGCATGAGAAACAATTTGCTCTGTTAGCACTTGAGCAACAGATTTTTCACTAATATCTGTCCCCAACACTTCATAACCCAATTTATGAAATGTTGTACAAACTGCTCTACCAAAACGTCCTAATCCAATAACAGCAAACTGACGATTATCTTTGCGTAGACTGCGTAAAAAACCTAAAGATGACAGATTCACTCTTTTTATTACCTTGGTTAATTAACCCTATTGAAACTAAAATGTATTGCTGTTTTCCTATAAGTTTGTACTACAATTTTAACCCACAATTAAATTTTCTTCAGGGTAGCGAACTAAGCTAGGCTTAGGATCTCCAAGCAGTGCAGCCATTAGCAGCAAAATTCCCACTCTACCTATATACATAGTCATCACTAAAATTAATTTAGCTGCCGCCGTTATACTAGCAGTAATTCCTGTGGAAAGTCCCACCGTAGCAAAAGCTGAAACTACCTCAAATAAAATTTGAATAAAGCTTACTTTTGGATCGGTTAGAGCAATTAAAATAGTTGCCGAAATGATTGTAGCTACGGAGCCAACCGCTACACCAACTGCTTTTAAAATCAAAGAAATATCTACGCTTCTTTCGTACAAGAATACTTCTTCTTTTCCTTGCAAAATTGCTTTTGTACAACTTGTCAGAACTCGAAAAGTAGTAGTTTTCAGCCCGCCACCTGTACCACCAGGACTTGCGCCAATAAACATTAAAGCAATAGTAAGAAATAAACCCGCCGTCGTCATTTTGCCAATATCAATAGTATTAAATCCCGCCGTCCTTGGCGTTACTGCTTGAAACCAAGCGGCAAGTATTTGATTAGGTAAGCTTAAAGAGCCAAAAGTTGCCGGATTTTTTACTTCTATAAGAAAGAAGGCAATTGTCCCAAAAGTCAGCAAAGCTATAGTAGTGCTAACGGCAACTTTGAAGTTGAGCGAAAATATCATTTTTTTGGGGTTGCGCCTAATGCGATCGCGCGACCAAATAAATAGCTCTAAAATCACACCATAACCAATCCCGCCGAAAATAATTAACCCCGTAACTACCAAGTTTAAAAGTACCGAAGTTTGATAGCCTATAAAGTTATCTCTAAATAAACTAAAACCTGCATTATTCCAAGAGTTGATACTGTGAAAAATTGCGTACCACAAAGCCTCATTCAACGGATATTTGGGAGTAAAAACGGGTAGTAGTAAAAATACTCCACTAATTTCAAAGATTAAAGTAAGGGCAATAATCGAGCGAATTAATTGGGCGCTATCGTGTATTCCTGTCCGGTCTAAAGCTTGTTGAATGGCAACTTTATCGCGCAGACCAAACTTTGCCCCCAAAAGTAATAACAAGAAGGTAGTTGCAGTCATGTAACCTAGTCCGCCAATCTGCACCAGCGCCGCCACAAAAAGTTGCCCCCAAAAAGAGAAGTAAGTCCCAGGGTCAACTACCGATAAACCCGTAACACAAACGGCCGAAGTAGAAGTAAATAACGCCACAATTAAGTTACCCCAAGTCCCGGTCGTAGAAGAAAAAGGCATCATCAGTAAAATTGTGCCAATAGCGATTACTGCCAAAAATCCCAGGCAAATTGTCCGAGAAACAGTCACGTCCTAAACTCCAGCTTAAAGTTCAAGCACAATCAAAATAATATTCATTTTGTGCATAAAATGCCTCAATTAAAACTTAATATCCGTGCCAAGGAATAGCATCTTCTGCTACGCTAATTCCGGTCTACCGTTTCAACGCTACTAACATGAGTACGGCATTACAGCAGCAAATTCAGCAATTTTATGATGCTTCCTCTAGTTTGTGGGAACAAATATGGGGTGAGCATATGCATCACGGCTATTATGGCGCAGAGGGCAAAATCAAAAAAGATCGCCGCCAAGCGCAGATAGATTTAATTGAAGAATTACTCCAATGGTCGGGGGTACAGCAAGCTGAGAATATTCTTGATGTTGGTTGTGGTATTGGTGGCAGTTCTCTGTACTTAGCAAAAAAATTTAATGCTAAGGTAACGGGTATTACTCTTAGCCCCGTGCAAGCCTCTAGAGCAGCAGAACGGGCAACCGAAGCTCTTTTAAACACCCAAGCTAGTTTTCAGGTAGCAGATGCCCAAAATATGCCCTTTGCAGACAATTCTTTTGACTTAGTGTGGTCGCTAGAAAGTGGCGAACATATGCCCGACAAAACTAAGTTTATGCAAGAGTGTTATCGGGTACTAAAGCCTGGGGGAAAGTTTATTATGGTTACTTGGTGTCACCGCTCTACAGAAAACGCGGCGCTTTCAATCGATGAAAAACAGCATTTGGCAGATATTTATCGGGTTTATTGTTTGCCTTACGTAATTTCTTTGCCAGAGTACGCAGAAATTGCGCGCCTTCTTCCATTACAAAACATTTCTACAGCAGATTGGTCAAAAGCCGTTGCACCTTTTTGGGATGTAGTTATTGATTCGGCGTTTAATTTTGAGGCGCTAGTTGGCTTAATTCGCTCTGGCTGGGGAACAATTCAAGCGGCGCTATCGTTGGGGTTGATGAGTCGGGGTTACGATCGCGGATTAATTAAATTTGGGTTGTTGTGTGGTACTAAATAAGGAAACAAACCGCCGCGTAAAGGGTAATAAACTGGCGGCTTTTTGGCAGTTTTCGCGCCCCCATACAATTATTGGTACAAGTTTGAGTGTCTGGGGTGTATATGCGATCGCCTTTGATCAAGGATTCGATAATACTTCAGTGCTGCCTGTTTTAGTAGCTTGGCTGGCTTGTCTATGTGGCAATATTTACATTGTCGGCTTGAATCAGTTGGAAGATGTGGCTATTGACCAAATTAATAAGCCCCATTTACCTCTAGCTAGTGGCGATTTTTCCCTTGCTACGGGTAAGTTAATCGTGGCGGTGACTGGGATACTGTCGCTGCTACTGGCGGGGCTGCAATCGCGTTATTTGCTGGGAATGGTGGTCATTAGTTTAGCCATTGGTACGGCTTATTCTTTGCCCCCAATTCGGTTGAAACGGTTTCCTTTTTGGGCGGCTTTGTGCATTTTTACGGTGCGGGGAGCGGTAGTTAATTTAGGACTATATCTGCATTTTACTAACAGTCTAATTATCCCCATGACGGTGTGGGCGTTGACTTTGTTTGTAATTGTGTTTACAGTCGCGATCGCCATATTTAAAGATATCCCCGATCTTGAAGGCGACTTTCAATACCAAATTTCTACTTTCACCATTGCTTTAGGTCAAGAACGAGTATTTAATCTGGCTCGTTGGATAATAACTGTATGCTATATAGGAATGGCTATTGCTGCCTTTTTTTGGCTACCTGGAGTTAATACTATATTTTTAGTTAGCACTCATTTAGGCTTGCTATTTTTGCTGTGGTGGCGTAGTTTTCAGGTAGATTTGCTCGATAAGGTGGCGATCGCTTCCTTTTATCAATTTATTTGGAAGTTGTTTTTTTTGGAATATTTACTTTTTCCGGCTGCTTGTCTTTTGAGCTAAAAAATAATTATGCTTAAAAAGCCTTCATTCAAGTTGCTATTAGGTACGGGGGTTGTAGTTGCGAGCATTTATTTAACTGCTTGTATCTACTTGTATCGTCAACAAGGGCGTTTTATCTATTTTCCATCCTCGGTGATCGAAACTACACCCAAGGCTTTTAATCTAGATTTTCAAGAGGTATGGCTACCTGTAACGACAGCAGACGGTAAGGTTGAGAA
This sequence comes from uncultured Aliterella sp., assembly GCA_905479905.1. GTDB lineage: Bacteria > Cyanobacteriota > Cyanobacteriia > Cyanobacteriales > Chroococcidiopsidaceae > Aliterella. The sequence goes on along the minus strand of CAJQOK010000001.1, from coordinate 8,358 downwards.
AATACATGGTTGGTGGATTCCCGCCGCTACAACTAAGACTAAAACCGTACTATATCTGCATGGTAATGGTGTAAATATCGGTGCAAATGCGGCTCACGCTCATCGTTTTCACCAGATGGGTTTTGCAGTGCTAATAATAGATTATCGGGGTTATGGGCGCAGTGAAGGTAGTTTTCCCAACGAAAATAATGTCTATCAAGATGCGACAACAGCTTGGGATTATTTAGTAAAACAGCGACAGATTCCGCCTAATAATATAATTCTTTACGGGCATTCTTTGGGAGGTGCGATCGCAATTAATTTAGCTTCCCAGCAACCCGAAGCTGCTGGATTAATTGTAGATAGTTCCTTTACTTCGATTGCAGATGTTGTTAATAGCAACGGTCAATTTAGATTATTTCCAGTTAACTTAATCCTCAATCAACGCTTTGAATCAGTTAAAAAAGTAAAGCTTCTAAAAATGCCTGTTTTATTTATTCATGGTACTGATGATACTGTAATTCCGGTTAGTATGAGTAAACAACTGTATGCGGCTGCACCTAACCCGAAACAACTATTCATAGTTCCCAACGCTGGACACAATGACACTGCAAAAACTGCTGGATTAAAATACTTTGAAGTAGTAAAAAAGTTTGTGATGCGATCTGTTGATTAGAATGTATATATAGCAATATTTTTACAGCTTCCCACGCGACTAATTACCCAAAGCTAAGTCAATAACTACAAATATTTAATAAACCTATGTCTTTTGTTGGTTTACACATCCACAGTGATTACAGCTTGCTTGATGGTGCAAGTCAACTACCCGCACTGGTAGATCGAGCGATTGAATTAGATATGAAAGCGATCGCCCTTACCGATCATGGTGTAATGTATGGAGCGATTGAACTTATTAAAGTATGTCGTAGTAGAAATGTCAAGCCAATTATTGGCAATGAAATGTATGTAATGAATGGTGATATTGAAAATAAAGCCCGTCGTAAAGTACCTAAATATCATCAAGTTGTTTTAGCTAAAAATACTAAAGGATACAAAAATTTAGTTAAGTTAACCACTATTTCTCACCTTAAAGGAATGCAAGGAAGCGGCATTTTTGCTCGTCCTTGTGTTAATAAAGAATTACTTACCCAATATCATGAAGGTTTAATAGTCACCAGTGCTTGCTTAGGTGGAGAAATACCCCAAGCAATCCTCGCAGGTAGATTAGATGTAGCGCGAAAAGTAGCTAAAGAATACAAAGCTATATTCGCAGACGACTATTACTTAGAAATTCAAGATCATGGATTGCCAGAAGACCGAATTGTTAATGTTGAAATAATTAAAATTGCCCGTGAATTAGACATTAAGTTTATTGCTACCAATGACTCGCATTTTGTTTCTTGCTACGACGTAGAAGCCCACGATGCTTTGCTATGTATTCAAACTAAAAAGCTAATCAGTGAAGATAAGCGGATGCGCTATAGCGGTACAGAGTATCTCAAATCGGCTCAAGAAATGAGACAATTGTTTCGAGATCATCTCCCAGCAGAAGTAATAGATGAAGCGATCGCAACTACCTTAGAAGTAGCCGAAAAAGTCGAGCCTTACGACCTTATGGGTGAGTCTCGTATTCCTAACTATGAATTTCCTCCCGGACACACTGCTGATACTTTTTTAGAACTTGTTACTTGGCAAGGATTGCTAAAAAGATTTAACCGCAAATCTGCTCACGAAATCGAGCCAGTTTATCGAGAAAGGCTAGATTACGAACTAAAAATGATGCAGCAAATGGGGTTTGCTACTTACTTTTTAGTAGTGTGGGATTACATCAAATATGCTAGAGATAATAGCATTCCTGTAGGGCCAGGTAGAGGCTCGGCGGCGGGTTCTTTAGTTGCTTACGCGCTGCAAATTACTAATATCGATCCTGTCCATCATGGGTTATTATTTGAGAGATTTTTAAACCCAGAACGTAAATCAATGCCGGATATTGATACGGATTTTTGTATTGAAAAACGCGGAAAAGTAATTGAATATGTGACGAATAAATATGGCGCAGATAAAGTTGCTCAAATTATTACTTTCAACCGCTTAACGTCAAAATCGGTACTAAAAGATGTAGCAAGAGTGTTAGATATTCCTTACGGAGAATCCGACAAAATGGCAAAACTAATTCCTGTAGTTAGAGGTAAGCCAACTAAGTTAGCTGTAATGATTTCTGATGCTACACCAGCGCCAGAATTTAAAGAAAAATACGACAATGATCCAAAGGTACACCATTGGATTGATATGGCAATGCGCGTCGAAGGAACTAATAAAACTTACGGAGTTCACGCCGCCGGGGTAGTAATTTCATCGGAACCTTTAGATGAAATTGTGCCTTTGCAAAGAAATAATGATGGCTCGGTAATTACTCAATACTTCATGGAAGATTTAGAATCTTTGGGATTATTGAAAATGGATTTTTTGGGATTAAGAAATTTAACTTTAATTCAAAAAACTGTTGATTTAATTAAAGAAAATCGCCACATAAGTATCGATCCTGATGCCTTACCTTTAGAAGAAAGGAGAGTCCAAAAAATTCTTGCTAAAGGTGAAGTAAAAAAAATGCCTCAAGATGTAGAAAAGACTTACAAAATGTTAGAAGATGGAGAATTAGAAGGTATTTTTCAGCTAGAGTCTTCAGGAATGCGGCAAATAGTTAAAGATTTGCGTCCTTCTTGTATAGAAGATATTTCGTCAATTTTGGCATTATATCGTCCAGGGCCATTAGATGCGGGTTTAATTCCTGAATTTATCGACCGCAAACATGGTAGAGAAAAAATAGAATATAAAACTCCTTTACAAGAGCCAATTTTAGAAGAAACCTATGGAGTTTTAGTTTATCAAGAGCAAATCATGAGACAGGCTCAAGACTTGGCTGGGTACTCTTTGGGACAAGCTGATTTACTTAGACGAGCAATGGGTAAAAAGAAAGCATCAGAGATGCAAAAACATCGAGAAACTTTTGTAGATGGAGCGGCAAAAAATGGTGTAAGACAACAAGTTGCTGAATTTTTGTTTGAGCAAATGGTCAAATTCGCGGAATATTGTTTTAACAAATCTCATTCAACAGCTTATGCCTATGTAACTTATCAAACAACTTACTTGAAAGCAAATTATCCTGTGGAATATATGGCGGCACTGTTAACATCAAATAGCGGCGATACAGATAAGGTGCAAAAATATATTGCTACTTGTTTGACAATGAATATTCCTATAGAACAAGTAGATATCAATCGTTCGGTTATAGATTTTGCGCCGTTAGATACTACAATTTTGTTTGGATTTTGTGCGGTGCGAAATCTGGGACTAGGTGCAAGTGAATGTATTTTAGAAGCAAGAAATAATGGTGGCGAATTTAAGTCATTAGCCGATTTGTGCGATCGCGTAGATTTGCATACAGTCAGCCGTCGCGCTTTGGAAACTTTGATTTTATGCGGTGGTTTTGACAAAATTGAGCCTAATCGCAATCAGTTAATCCACGATTTAGATGTCGTTTTAGATTGGTCGCAATCGCGCCTCAAAGAACGCGCCAGTGGACAAGTAAACCTCTTTGATTGGAGCGGATTGGAAAATAACGAGCAAGCAAGTAATAAGTTTGATTCAGTCCCTAAAGCTGCAAAAGTAGCGGATTTTTCGCAACAAGAAAAGCTCAATAAAGAGAAAGAATTACTTGGCTTTTATGTTTCCGATCATCCCCTAAAATCTGTGCGTTCCGCCATGCAAGTTTTAGCACCAATTAATTTAAGCGAATTAGAAGCGCAAAGCAAGAAAGCCTTACTGTGTGCGGTAGTGATGATTAGTAATGTTAAACCAATTACCACCAAAAAAGGCGATCGCATGGCAATTGTAAAACTCGAAGACTTGACAGGACAAACGGAAGCTGTAGTATTTCCGAGAACCTTCGAGCAAATTGGCTCGTTGCTAGTTACCGATGCGCGCCTAATTGTTTGGGGTAAACTTGATCGCAAAGATGACGACGAGCTTCAGCTAATTATTGAAAATGCTCAATTAATTGACAAAGTGCAAATGTTAATGGTGGAATTAACTATCGAACAAGCCGTAGACACTTCAAAGCAAAACCAGTTAAGAAGCATTCTGCAAGAGCAGTCTGGCGACAAAGACAAAGCTAATACTCCCGTACTTGCGATCGTCACAGCCATAAATAACCGTCAATTAGTCCGTTTTGGTCGTCAGTATTGGGTACAAAACTGCAATGCTGCGGTACAGTCGCTCACCACTGCAAATTTTATGGCTTATGCTCAACCTTTAGCCAATTTTACCTAGAAGTCGCTTAATATTTCTCGCACTTCCATCAAAATTTTTCCCAACATATTTTTCCCGCTACCATCCGCACCGCAACCCCAGTAATAGTCTTTAGGCGCATTTTCAACTATTAATTCATCACTTGTAGAGAGCAAAATTTCGCCAATATTGCTATGGGTTTTAAACTTCTGTAGCACCCCTTGGCGCATGATATCGTCCTTTACTTGCTCCCAGTCCAAACGCAAGGGTAACGTGCGCGATCGCCCTCTTTTTGCCGCCTCTCCCGGTGTTTTTATCGCTCTAAGCTCCTCACCATAAGGCGTACCGACAAATTTTTGCGCTTGAAAGTAGTGTTCGTTTGTCGTCCACCAAACACTATCTAGCTGGAAACCATGCAGAGAAAAGTTAGAGAAACAACCGTATTGTTCGCGGGTACTGTAAAAATATATAGTCATTGACAACTTAATTATTAAATTTATTTAATTTGGCTTTTCTCTGATTCAAGAGGCGGGATTTGGTCTGCGGTTAAAGTGACGATTTGACCATCTTGCCAAATACTAATTGACTGTCCTAATTTACGGTGCTTTTCTATGGCTTCGGCGATCGCTAATTTCACCCCAGCATCAATTTTTTGATATAGTTCTGTTAAATATGGCTCATTCATTAGTAATTCCTCTTATTTGGTTGCGTTGTTTTTACTAAACTATGTACCTACCTTTATCAATACTTTCAATAAGTTTTTAGTGGGTAAAGTTGAGAATTTAGTAACATAAACTTATCTTACTAAAACTAACAAAAATGGTTGCAGCATCAGAATCGCTAACCTTACCGACTTTACCAGAAATAATTGATGGATTACCAAATATTTGTGGTTCAGAATCTTTGGTTGAAACGGTAGTTAAAAATGATAGACCAGTATTTTTACCCACAAGTAATATAGATATTCAAAACGTAAAAGCTACCTTTGCGATCGCCTTACATATGCAGCAACCGATAATTCCGGCGGGAAGCAATGGCGAATTAATTAGCAATTTGCAGTATATGTTTGAGCATTCCTCGGAAGGAGATAACCATAATGCTGCGCCTTTTGCTCATTGTTACAGTCGCATGGCGGATATGATTTGCGATCTTGTTAGTCAAGGCAAAAATCCGCGCGTAATGTTGGATTATTCTGGTAATTTGCTATGGGGATTGCGGCAAATGGGACGCGGGGATGTGATAGAAAATCTTAAACGGATAACGTGCGATCGCACTTATCAGCCTTATGTAGAATGGCTAGGGACAATGTGGAGTCATGCTGTAGTTCCCTCTACTCCAATTCCCGATATTAAACTGCATATTCGCGCTTGGCAACATCATTTTGCAGCAATTTTTGGCTGGGAAGCTTTAGCACGAGTCAAAGGTTTTTCGCCGCCAGAGATGCACTTACCTAACCATCCCGATACTTTGTTTGAATTTGTCAAAGCTTTACTAGACTGCGGCTACCGTTGGGTGATGGTGCAAGAGCATTCTATAGAAACCTTAACTGGGCAACCATTACAGTACAAGCATTTACCCCACCGTTTAGTAGCGCGTAATTCTCAAGGGGAAACTTTAAGTATTACAGCCTTAATTAAAACTCAAGGATCGGATACTAAATTAGTCGCGCAGATGCAGCCGTATTATGAGGCAAAAACCTTATCAAGGCAAACTTTAGGCAATGTTTCTGTACCGCCAATAGTTACTCAAATTGGTGATGGGGAAAATGGTGGCGTGATGATGAATGAGTTTCCTGGCGCATTTATGAGAGCTTGGGAAGAAATGGGTAATGATGTTGTTAGCGTCACGGGTACAGAGTATTTAGAATTGATTGAGTCTATTGGTTGCACTGCTGATGACTTTCCCACCTGTCAAGCTGTAGGACAACATCAGATTTGGGAGCAAGTAAATTCTAAGTATGCGCCCGATGCGGTGAATAATGCGATCGCCTTTCTGAAGCAAAATAACCCAAATTTTCATGTCGATGGGGCTTCTTGGACTAACAATTTAAGTTGGGTAAAGGGTTATGAAAATGTCTTAACTCCCATGAATCAACTTAGCGCTTTGTTTCACCAGAAGGTAGAGCCAGCAAATACTCAATCATCTAACTATCGTCAAGCATTGCTACACAATCTTTTACTGCAAACCAGTTGTTTTCGTTATTGGGGACAAGGGGTGTGGACAGATTACGCACGGGAAATTTACAGGCGCGGTGAAAAGATATTGACAGATAATTTTTAACTAATAGATAGGTAGGTGCAACAACATTTTTTTGAGTTTACACTCGTTTACAAATACTTTTAGCTGATGTATACGTGCCTGAATTAGTCCCGATTCTAATTATTTTGTTGCTGATTGCTACTACCGTCGCCTTGGTTTCGCGGCGGCTAAGAATCCCTTATGTTACGGGTTTAGTTTTAGCAGGTTTGCCCATCACCGAGTTATTATCTCGTCGTGTTGGGTTAGATCCCTACCTAGTTTTAAACCTTTTTCTGCCAATTTTAATTTTTGAAGCTGGCATTAATACCGATGTTCGCCGTCTCCGCAGCACTTTTAAACCCATTGCTCTATTGGCGGGCCCTGGGGCATTGCTTGCCACTGCTATTATCGCCGTACTATTAAAATTTGGGCTGACATTAGACTGGATACCTGCCCTATTTTTAGGCGTAATTCTGGCAAATACAGATACGGTGTCAATGATTGCCGTATTTAAGGATATCCCTGTTCCTGCCCGACTTTCAACTATTGTTGAAGGCGAAACTTTATTTAACGATGCCGCCGCTTTAGTTTTATTCAACCTAATAGTAAAAGTATATTCAACGGGTTCTTTGACCTTTTTAGAAGGAGTCCAAGAATTTTTATTTGTGGCGGTAGGAGGCAGCCTAGTAGGTTTAGTTTTAGGCTACTTGAGCATACCTATATTTGCCCGTTTAAACGATCCTCTCAGCAGTCTACTATTGACGGTTGCTGTTGCTTTGGGAACCTCTCAGGCGGGGCAGTTTCTTGGTGTATCTGGCCCGGTGGCGGTGGTAGTGGCGGGGCTAATTTTTGGCAATCTGGGACTTCCTCAAACTAATTCTGCGGGCGATCGCCTTACATTATTAAGTTTTTGGGAATATGCCAGTTTTGGGGTCAATACTTTTATATTTCTGCTTATTGGCATAGAAATAAACCCTGTTACTTTAAGTAAAATTCTGCCAGCCGTTTTACTTGCAGTTTTGGCTTATCAGGTGGGAAGAATTCTCACGGTTTACCCGTTGCTTGCCCTAATACGCTGGATTGATCGCTCAATTCCCTTACGCTATCAACATTTACTTTTTATCGGCAACATCAAAGGTTCGCTTTCAATGGCTTTAGCGTTGAGCTTACCTACGACACTACCAGGGCGAGAATATCTGATTACTCTAGTTTATGGCTGCGTTTTAGTATCCTTAGTAGGTCAAGGTTTAAGCTTGCCTTGGCTAGTAAAACGCTTAAAATTAGCTAAGTTTTCCGAAACTCGCCAGCAAATCGAACAGTTGCAAGCTCAGTTAATTACAGGTAAAGCCGCTCAAGATGAATTAGATAGCTTGTTGAAGTCAGGAGTATTGCCTAAAGCCGTTTATGAAGAAATGCGCGCAGGTTATCAGGTACGAGTAGCAGGAGCAGAAAAAGCACTGCGGGAAATCTATAACCGCCGCCCAGATACCTTAGAAGCAACCACAGGCGATCGCTCTAAACTTGATGCTATTCGCCGCCGCTTGCTGCTGGCAGAAAAAGGAGCTTTGGGTGAAGCTATCCGCAAACAAATTCTTTCTTCAGAAATTGTGCGATCGCGTTTGCAAAATATTGACGAGCAACTGCTAAAACTCGAAGATGATTAGATAGGCGATTTCTGAGGGGTTGTTTGATTTTTAATCACTTTACCCGGACTAATCCAAGAAATTCCTTGTTGTAAAGCACTCCCAATCATTACCGCTTCTACTATTGGTTCAGAAATATCTGTTTTGGCTACCCATTCCACAATAAAATTTGCCCCACTACCGCCACTGGTATCGTTTCTATCTACTACAA